>NZ_RBMB01000009.1:0-93864 GCF_003989485.1 Kocuria sp. HSID17590
TGATCTCCCCGAGCAGCTGCATGGACTCCCCGAGCAGCGTCATGACGTGGTTCGAGCCGTGGGCGAGGGCCGCGTGGTAGAGCGGGCGGTCCGCCTCGGCGACCACCACCGGCTCGGCCCCCATCTCCACCACGAGCGCCTGGGCGATGGGCAGCACGGGTGCCGCGGCGGTGACGCCGAAGCTGCAGTCCACGAGCCGCTGCAGGTCCAGGCTCAGCCCGGTGAAGGTCATCGCCGGATGGATGGCCAGGCCGATCCCGCCCGCGGCACGCACCGGTTCCAGCACGTCCGTGCCGTAGCGGCCGGCCGTGTGGACCACGAGCTGGCCGGGCTGCCACGCACCGGTCTGCGCGAGCCCGCTCACGAGCCCCGGCAGCTGGTCGTCCGGGACGGCGAGCAGCACGAGCTCGCTGCGCTCCACGATGGTGGGGACGTCCAGAACGGGCACGTCCGGCAGCAGGGCGGCGGCCCGCTCCCGGCTCTCGGGCGAGGACGCGTGGACGCCGACGACGGCGTGTCCCGCCGCGCGCAGGGCGGCACCGAGCACGGCACCCACCTTTCCCGCGCTGATGACACCCACGCCGAGACGGCCTGGGCGGTGACTGGGCTGGGACACGGAGAACTCCTCGGGAGGGACGACGGCACGCACAGGCTAGCGCACACCGGTGCGGGGACCGTGGGGCGGTCAGGGGCGGGGCGGGATCGGGCCGTCGGCACGCGGGATGTCAGCAGCGACGTCGCTGCCGCGGGCGTCCGAGGTGACGGCCCCGGCGTTCCCGCGGTGCCCGCCGACCCGTTCACGAGCGGCCCGCGCGAGCTCGCTCTGACGCCACTGCGCCTCGCGAGCGCGGTCCACGTCCAGGTGGTCCACGGATGTGGTCACGCTGCCGGCCGTCACGTGCACGGCAAAGCTCGTGAGCCGCAGGCGACGCTCCAGCGGCCCCTGGGAGAGCGCGGCGGACTGCGTCTTGTGGTGCGGGACCACGCTCGCGTGCCGGCTGAGCCGACCGCGGCGCAGCACCAGGGAGGAGTCGTCCATCGCGAAGCCGGTGCGCCGCCACGTGAGCGGGTCGAACCAGCGGGCGCGCCGGGGGCTCGTGGTGAACCGGCCGGTGTCCCCCACGCCGTCGAGGCCCTCGGTCACGAGGGGTTCCGGGTCGTCCGGCAGTGGCAGCAGCAGGGCCAGGATCTCGCGCACCTGCTCGGCCGTGCCCACGGGGAGCACGAGCGAGCCCAGCCCCTCGGCGGCCTCCACACCGCCCTTGCCCGCCGTGGTCACGACCACCCGGTGGCCGCCGAAGAACCGCCACAGGGCGGGCCGGGTCACCTCCAGTGCCTGCACCCGGCCGGTGGGGATGGTCGAGGAGCGCTCGTTGAACAGCCCCGCCCGGGACCGGACGCCGGTGGGGACCTCGCTGAGCGTGAACCCCCAGCTCTTCTCAAGCCGCCCGTAGAGCCCGGAGACCACGCCCAGCAGCATCGGGACGGCGGTGGGCACCAGCACGAGCAGGGCACCCGGGTAGACCACCCACGCCACGGCCGCGGCCACCAGCACCAGGCCCAGGAGCACCGCGGGCACCGAGCACACGAGGCTCAGCAGCACCCTGCCCGTGGGCACCGTGAAGACCTGCCGGAGCTCGTCCTGCTCCGTGAGCAGCCCGTACTTGCGGGCCACGCGCACGTCCACGCCGTCACGGGCACCCTTCGACGACGCCGCCGTCCCCGCTGCCTCCGCCGCGGCACCCTGCGGGATGGTCGCCTCGCCGCGGGCACCGCGCACGGCTCCCGTACCGCCCGCCGGTGCGGCGGCCGTGCCCGAACGGTCCCAGGGAGCCGGGTGCACGGGGGCACCGCCGGTCGAGAGAGCCCCGCCCTCGGATGCGCCCGCCGTCCCGGAGGTTCCGTCCGCCCGGCCGACGACATTGCCGTCCCCGGATGCGGCCGGATTCAGGGTGCCCGGCGCGAGGGCGGCCGAGTCAGCGGTGCCGGGCCCACGAGAGGCGGCGGGGGCGTCGTCGGCGGCCTCGTGGGCGGCCACGAGCAGCTGCTCCCGCAGCCGGCGAGCGTGGTCGCGGCCCAGGTAGGAGAGCTCGAGGACGCTGGACCCGCCGTCGGCCACGTCGAACTTCAGGGCGGCCAGACCCAGGATGCGAGGCAGGAACTTGCGCTCGATGTCGATGCCCTGGACGCGGTCCAGCCGCGCCTGGCGCTGGGTGCGGAAGAGCCACCCGGTGCGGAAGCGGACGTGCTCCCGCGTGATCTGGTAGCGCGTGAACCACCAGGAGAGCAGCCCCAGGCCGATCAGCAGGCCCAGCACACCGCACAGGAGGGCGATGAACAGGCCAGCTCCCACCACCTGGACCGCACCGCCCACGTCCACGCTGATGGGCTCGCCCTTGATCAGGGCGGAGACGATGTCCTCCACGAAGGTGTGGCCGATGCCCCAGACGAGCGCCACGAGCAGCAGCCAGCTGCGCACGAACGGTGTGAGGGGGTGCACGCGGTGCCAGACGTCCGGCGCGTCCGGCTGCAGGGGTTCCAGGCCCCCGCTCCGGCCGGGCGCCGTCGTGTCCGCGGTGCCGGTCCGCGGCTGGTCCACGACGGGCCGACCCCCTGCAAGGTGATCCCCGAAGGGCTGGCCCCCGACAGACCGGTCCCCGGGGGTTGCGCGCGCCATCACAGGCCCACCATGTGGGCTTCACCGCGCTCCGTGAGCTGCTCCCGCAGCCGGTCCGCCTCCTCGCGGGGCAGCCCGGGCAGCACGGCGTCGGTGCTCGCGGAGGCCGTGTGCAGCGTGAGCGAGGCCAGCCCGAAGGCGTTGAGCACCGGGCCCGTGCTGATCTCCACGTACTGCATGCGGCCGTACGGCACCACGGTCACGGTGCGGAAGAACAGGCCCTTGCGCAGCCACAGCTCGGTGGGTGCCTGCGCGTAGCCGATGGCGCGCACCCTGCGCGGGGTCAGGCACAGCTGCACCACGCCCCACACGAGCACGACCGCCGGGGGAAGCCACAGCCACCACTGCACCCCACCGTCCCAGACGCCCAGCAGCGCGAGGAGGACCGGGACCGAGGCGATCGCCGTCCAGATCACCGTGGCCACCACCCTGTTCAGCACCCGCACCGTGACATAGCGCGGGGACACGCGGTGCCACGTCAGCTCCGCCGGGGACAGCTCGTGGGGGTCATTCGTGGCGGGCATAGCCTCCCTCTCCTGTGGCGTACGGGTCTCGCCGTCCACCGTAGGGGGTTTCCTCCTCCGCGTCCGGGTCATCCGGTGGCAGGCGGCAGGATTTCTCCACGATCCACCCGAGCACCACGAGCAGCAGACCGGCCACCACCTGGGCCACGCACTGCCACAGCGGCTCCTGGGTGGAGCGCACCGCGAGCAGGCCCAGCTGGTCCACGCCGATCCCCGCGTGCCACCCCGCGCACAGCGCCCCGTAGTACGCGATCGCCTGCGCGGCAGCGGCGGTGCCGACGGCCCACACCGGGTCGTACGGCTTGCGCCGGGCCGGGTCCCTGCGTCGCGCGGCCCCCTTCCCCGGGTCCCGGTAGGCCCGCAGCCGCAGCCCGAGGTAGCCGACGACGATCCCCGCGCCCAGCTCCGCCACGAGGCTCACCCACGGCAGGATCAGCAGCGCCTGGTGGGCACCGCTGACCACGTGGTTGATGCTCCAGCCCACGGCGGCGGACACGGCCGCCACCACCACGAGGGTCCACGGGTTCAGGTAGCGCACGGAGTCTCTCCCTCCTGTCCCGGCGAGCACAGGACGACGTCGGTCACGGTCAGGTCCGCACGGTCCGGCGCCGCGTCCGCGAGCTCGCGCACGGAACGCCCCTCCAGCACCGCGTCGGGGTCCATGAGCGCCCAGGGCTCGAGCACGAACGCGCGCTCGGCGGCGCGCGGGTGCGGCAGGACCAGCCGCGGGTCCTCGCTGCGCACGCCCTCGAAGCACACGACGTCCAGGTCCAGGGTGCGCGGGCCCCAGCGCACCTCGCGGGTGCGCCCGTGCGCGTTCTCAATGCGCTGGCACGCGCTGAGCACCTCGTCCGGACCGAGCTGCGTGGCCAGCTCCACCACGGCGTTGAGGTAGTCCGGCGAGTTCGCGGGTCCGCCCACAGGGCGGGTCTCGACCACGGGCGAGCACGCCTGCACGCGCGTGCGGGGAACGGCGTCCAGGGCCGCCACTGCGTCGCGCAGCACGGCCGCTCGGTCGCCGAGGTTCGCCCCCAGGGCGACGACGCACCGGGACGCCATCAGCGACCGCCCTCCGGCGCCACGGGGGTGTCCTCCCCTGCGCGGGAGCGGAAGATGCTCACCGCCACGTCCGAGAAGGTGACGTCAATGGGCGCCTTGGGCTTGTGGACGGTCACGTCCAGGGCGCGCACGGCGGTGAAGCGCTGCAGCAGGCAGCGGGCGATCTCCTCCGCGAGCGCCTCGATGAGCTGGAAGCGCGTGCCGATGATGATCTCCCGCACCATCTCCGCGACCTCCCCGTAGTGCACGGTGAGCGTGAGCTCGTCCGTGGCACCGGACGGACGCAGGTCCACGTAGAGCACGAGGTCCACGAAGAAGGGCTGCCCGCTGCGGCGCTCCTTCTCGAAGACGCCGTGGTAGCCCACAGCCCCCAGGCCGGTGAGCGTGATGCGGTCGCAGTGGTTCGCGACGGGGACGATCTTGTTCATGACGGGTTCAGCTTCCAGGATCCCGGGGGTGCAGGGCGGGTGGTTCGACGCCCAGCCACGCGTGCGCGGTGGTGACCGCGTCCACGGTGGCCGCGACGTCGTGGACTCGCACTGCCCAGGCTCCCCCGAACGCGGCCAGTGCGCTGATGGCTGCCGTGGCGCCGTCGCGTCCCGTGGCCGGGCGGGGTTCCCCGCCCTCGGCCAGCAGGGCGCCCAGGAACCGCTTGCGCGACGCCGCCACGAGGACCTTGTGGCCCATCTCCCGCAGCCGCGGCAGGGCCCGGAGCAACTCCCAGTCCTGCCCGCCGGCCTTGGCGAATCCGAGCCCCGGGTCCACGATCAGCCGTTCGGGGTGCACGCCCGCGGCGAGCAGGCGGTCTCGGACCCCGGCGAGCTCGCGGAGCACGTCCGCAACGGTGTCGTCGTAGTGGGTCAGGGTGGTCATGGTCTCGGGCGTCCCGCGCGAGTGCATGAGAACGTAGGGTGCGCCGCTGCGACCGGCCAGCTCGACCATCTCGGGGCTGACGTTCGTCCCGGAGACGTCGTTGACCAAGTGGGCGCCGGCCGCCAGTGCAGCCTCGGCCGTCTCCGCGTTGAAGGTGTCCACGCTGACGACGACGCCACGGCGGCTTAGTTCGCGGATCACCGTGAGGATGCGGCGCTGCTCCTCCTGCGGTGCCACGCGCGTGCTGTGCGGGCGGGTGGACTCACCGCCCACGTCCACGATGTCCGCACCGGCCCGCGCGAGCCGCAGCCCGTGCTCTACCGCGGCGGACTCGGTGTCGTGGTGGCCGCCGTCGCTGAAGGAGTCCGGCGTGACGTTGAGGATACCCATGACCAGGGTCCGCCCGGTGGGCAGGGCCGCGAAGGAGCCCCAGCCGAGGGCATCCTGCGGTCCGGTGTCGCCGGAGACCGGCCGCGGGGCACCCGGGTGGAGCACAGCGGCGTCGTGCGCGCCGTTCACCGCCGGTGCTCCGCGGCGATCAGGTTCATGGCCTCCGCGCGGGTGGCGGGGTCGCGCAGCTGCCCGCGCACGGCCGAGGTCACGGTGCGGGCGCCCGGCTTGCGGACTCCGCGCATGGACATGCACAGGTGCTCGCACTCGACCACGACGATCGCGCCCGCCGGGTTCAGGTGCGTCACCAGCGCCTCGACCACCTGTGTGGTGAGCCGTTCCTGCACCTGGGGCCGCTTCGCAAAGAGGTCCACGAGCCGTGCGAGCTTGGACAGGCCGGTGACCTTGCCCTCCGGACCCGGGATGTAGCCCACGTGGGCCACGCCGTGGAACGGCACCAGGTGGTGCTCGCACGTGGAGTAGAACGGGATGTCCTTCACGAGCACCATCTCGGAGTGCCCGATGTCGAACGAGGTGGCGAGCAGCTTCGCCGGGTCCTCGTGCAGGCCCGCGAAGATCTCCGCGTAGGCCCGCGCCACCCGCTCAGGGGTTTCCTCCAGTCCGCTGCGGTCCGGGTCCTCCCCCACGGCCAGCAGGATCTCCCGGACCGCCGCCGCGATGCGGGGCTGGTCCACGGCGGGGGACGCCGACGCGACCGCGGCCAACTCCTCGTAGGATCCCGAGACCGGCTCGGGGACACCGTGCTGATCAGCGGACGTCATTCAGCGGCTCTCCCGCCGGACACCGCCCGGTTCCTGGCCGGGCTCGCCGGCCGTGGAGCCACCGGTCGCGGAACCGCCCGGGCCGGACTGGTCCTCGCCGCCCGGCCGGGGGTCCTGGTGCTCGGGCACCTCGAGGGGGTGCTCCGGCTTGGCGCCCACCGCCTGGTCCTGCGGGGCCATGGTGCTGGGGTCCTGAAGGTTCTTGCGACGGGCCTCCTCGCGCTCGGCCGCGGTGACGACCGGCGGGGTGTACGAGACCTCACGCTCCTCACCGGACTGCCACACCGGGCGCACGTCCCGCAGGGTGACGTCCCGGAAGATCTCGCGGATCTGGGCCTCGTTGAGGGTCTCCTTCTCCAGCAGCTCCAGCGCCAGGCGGTCCAGCACGGCCCGGTTCTGCAGCAGGATCTGGTGGGCCTCGTCGTGGGCCTGCTCGAGCAGCAGACGCACCTCGTCGTCCACCACGGCCAGCGTGCGGTCCGAGTATTCCTTGCCTCCGGAGCCCATTTCACGGCCCACGAACGGGTCCGAGTTGTCCCCGCCGATCTTCACGGAGCCGATCTTCGAGCTCATGCCGTACTGCGTGACCATCTTCCGGGCCGTGTCCGTGGCCTTCTGGATGTCGTTGGAGGCACCGGTGGAGGGGTCGTGGAAGACGATCTCCTCCGCGGCTCGCCCGCCCATGGCGTAGGCCATCTGGTCCAGCAGCTCGTTGCGGGTGGTCGAGTACTTGTCGTCCGTGGGCATCACCATGGTGTAGCCCAGGGCGCGGCCGCGCGGCAGGATCGTGATCTTGGTGACGGGGTCCGTGTTGCGCAGTGCAGCGGCGACGAGCGCGTGACCGCCCTCGTGGTACGCCGTGACCTTGCGCTCGAGCTCCTTCATGACGCGCGAACGCTTCTGCGGGCCGGCGATCACGCGGTCGATCGCCTCGTCCACCGCGCGGTCGTCGATCAGCTGGGCGTGGGAACGGGCGGTCAGCAGGGCCGCCTCGTTCATCACGTTGGCGAGCTCCGCGCCGGTGAAGCCCGGGGTCCGCTTGGCCACGGACGCGAGGTCCACGTTGTCCGCGAGCGGCTTGTTCTTCGAGTGCACGCGCAGGATCTGCTCGCGACCCTTCATGTCCGGGGCGTCCACGCCGATCTGACGGTCGAAGCGACCCGGGCGCAGCAGTGCGGGGTCCAGCACGTCCGGACGGTTGGTGGCCGCGATCAGGATCACGTTGGTGCTGGCGTCAAAGCCGTCCATCTCCACCAGGAGCTGGTTCAGGGTCTGCTCGCGCTCGTCGTTGCCGCCGCCCATGCCTGCGCCGCGCTGGCGGCCCACGGCGTCGATCTCGTCCACGAAGATGATGGCCGGGGAGTTCTCCTTGGCCTGCTGGAACAGGTCACGCACACGGGACGCGCCCACGCCCACGAACATCTCCACGAAGTCCGAGCCGGAGATCGAGTAGAACGGCACGCCCGCCTCGCCCGCCACGGCCTTGGCCAGCAGGGTCTTGCCGGTGCCCGGAGGGCCGTAGAGCAGCACGCCCTTGGGGACCTTGGCGCCCACGGCGGTGAAGCGGTCGTGCTCCACCAGGAACTGTTTGATCTCGTCGAGCTCCTGGACGGCCTCGTCCGCGCCCGCCACGTCCGCGAACGTGACCTCGGAGTTCTCCTTGTTGAACATCCTGGCCTTGGAGCGGCCGAATTTCATGGCCTGCCCGCCGGTCTGCATGCGGGAGAACACGAACCAGAAGATCCCCAGGATGATGAGGAACGGGAGCATGAAGCGCACCAGGGAGAGGAACCAGTTGTTCTCCACCGGCTGGTCCGTGAACCCGCTGAGGTGGGCGTCGTCCATGCTCTTGACGACCTCCTCCGCACGCGGCTGCACGTAGAAGAACTCGACGTCCTTGCCGAGGTTCTGGTCATTCTGGTTGAGGTCTTCCTTGAGGGAGAGCTCGACCTTCTGCTCACCGTCGTAGATCTTGGCCTCGTTGACCTTGCCGTCCTGCAGCAGCTCGAGGCCCACGTTGGTGTCCACGCGGGAGGATGTGGGGCTGAACATCATGGCGCCCACGGGCACCAGGACCACGATGGCGAGCAGGATCCAGAAGAGCGGTCCCTTGAAGAAACTTGTGGGTTTTTTTGCCGTGGCCAAGCCGTTGATCCTCCCGTGGACGTGACACGTTGCCGAGCGCGGCCCGTTCCCTGCGGGTGGCCCTCCGGGTGGAGTGCCAGGAATCCGATGGCCGTGACGCGTGTGCCACAATCTATCGTCTCGTGTGGCGCCAGTTCGTCTCGAGTGCGGTCCGTTCTTTCACAGCGCACACGATCGGCCCACGCTACCCCGCCCGTCCCGGCGTTGACTGGGAGCGGGCACGACGCCGCCGGGAGACGCGCGTGGCCCCGCAGCGCGGCGTCGTCGTCGGGGATGCCTGGTTCTCGGCGGTCGCGAGGTGCCGGCGCGGACCACGGTTCGGGGCACCACATTCTCCACCGCCGCTGCGCGCGGGCGGGCTCAGGAGTAGACGTGCGGCGCGAGCGTGGCGATGCAGTCCAGCGTGCGGTACTGCTCGGCGAAGTCCAGGCCGTAGCCCACCACGAACTCGTTGGGGATGTCCCAACCCACGTAGCGGACGTCGATGCTCGTCTTCATGGCCTCCGGCTTGCGCAGCAGCGTGCAGATCTCCACGGAGTTGGGCCCGCGGGACTCCAGGTTGGTGCGCAGCCACGAGAGTGTGAGGCCGGAGTCGATGATGTCCTCCACGATCAGCACGTCCTTGCCGTGCAGGTCCGTGTCGAGGTCCTTGAGGATGCGCACCACACCGGAGGACTTGGTGCCGGAACCGTACGAGGACACCGCCATCCAGTCCATGGGGTACTGGCCCTCGAGTTCGCGCATGAGGTCCGCCATGACCATCACCGCGCCCTTGAGCACACCCACGAGCAGCACCTGCCGGCCCTCGTAGTCACGGTCGATCTGCTGCGCGAGGTCGTGGACCTTCTCGGCGATCTGCTCCTTGGTGAACAGGATGCTGCTGAGGTCCTCGCTGACGTGTTCCGGCTTCACTGGGCACTCCCGGGGTTGTTCTGGGTGGGCGTCGTCTGCTGGGGCGTGCTCCCGGAACCGCCTCGCAGCTCCAGGCACCCCCGCGCGTGCTCGGCGTCCGCGCGGTGCCGCCACGCAGTCACCTTACCCGCCAGCTGGACGGGTCCAGCGGCGCCGTGGCCGAGCGCGAAGTCCTCGAGCGCGGCGAGCCGCTCGAACGTGGGCGTCTCCCCTCCGGCGAGCGCGCAGGCGCGCGCGAGCAGACGGCGTCGCAGCGCGGGTGGTGTCGCCTGCACCGTGGCGGCGTCCAGGACCACGGACGACGGCGCGGCGCCCCCCGGGCGCTCCGGTTCCCGCTGGGCGCGGGGCCCAGGAGACAGATGGGCCGGTCTGGGATCCTGTTCGGGAGCGGACTGCGGTGTGCGCTGCCGAGCCGTGCCGGGCTGAACCAGGGCGGCGGCGAGCGCGGCGAGAGCCTGCTCGTCCAAGTAGTCGGCGTCCGCGCCGAGCACCGAGGCGGTGCGGGCCAGCGCCTTGGCGACGCCTGGTCCGAGCTCGCGCTCGAGGTGCGGCAGGACGTCGTGGCGGATCCGCGAGCGGGTCAGCGTGGTGTCCCGGTTGGTGGGGTCGAGCCACGGGTCCAGGCCCTCCGCGGCGCAGACCGTCTCGGTCTCCGTGCGGGTGAGCCACAGGAACGGTCGCAGATACGTCACACCGTCCAGGACGTGGCGCTCGGACATTCCCGCCAGCGAGCGCGTGCCTGAGCCCCGCGTGAGGCCGAGCAGCACGGTCTCCGCCTGGTCGTCCCGCGTGTGGCCGAGCAGCACCGCCGCCGCTCCCGTGCGAGCCACAGCGCGCTGGAATGCGGCGTAGCGGGCGAGACGGGCGGCCATCTCCGGGCCGTGCCCGCGCTGCGAGACGGTGACCCGCTCCACGAGCACGGGATCCGCTCCCGCAACTCGCAGCACCTCAGCGGTGCGCCGCGCGACCGCCTGGGACCCGTCCTGGAGCTGGTGGTCGACCACGACGGCCCCCACCCGCAGGCCGCCGCGGCGCTGCAGGTGCAGTGCCGCGGCGGCCAGCGCGAGCGAGTCCGCGCCACCGCTGCACCCCACGAGCACGAGTGGTGGTGCAGATCCCGCGGTGTCCAGTCCGGACACACCGCGGGCAACAGCCCGCCGCGCCCGCGCGACCACGGGGTTCAGCCGCCCGAAGCGCCCCTGCTGCACCCCTCAGCCCCGTGCGTGCCCGGAGCGCTGCGCGGTCTCCTCCGCCATGGCCAGCACCTTGGACAGCACCGGCGTGCTCTCCCCGAGCATGACCAGCGCGCGTTCCAGTTCCCCCACCGGAACCACGGAGGCCAGCGCGCTCACGGCGTCCGTGTTCGTGGCGATCCCGGTGCGGATCTGGGACGTGGAGAGCACCGGCTGGGATGCCTCCACTCTGGTCAGAACGGCCTCCCGGTCCGAGGTGCTCACGCTGTCCTCGAGCATGACCAGGCGTTCGTAGACCGCCGGATTTCCGATTTTGATGCGTCTGCCGCTGATGAGTTGGGAGAGCATGGGCGCCGACAGACCCAGAACCTGGGCCAGCCGACGCTGCGTAATACCGTAGGCCCCCACCACGGCGCCAAAACGCTCTGACAACGGCTGTCCGTACAGCCGTACCTGTTGTTCAATGTTTTCAGAGCTCACGGGGTCATCTTGACATAACCGTCTGAACGATCACCTGGCAGGTGCGGACTCAGCGCAGGACCCGCTCCACCCACGCCCGGGGGTCGTGGATCTCCGCCTCGGTGGGCAGTGTCTGCGGGGAGCTCCACACGGTGTTGAAGCGGTCCATGCCCTCGCGCTCCACAATGTGCTCCACGAACTTCTGGCCGTTGCTGTACTGACGCATCTTGGCGTCCATGCCCAGCACCGAACGGATGAAGCGGTCCACCACACTGTGGTCCGCGGAACGGTTGTCGAAGCGCCGGCGAATGGTCTTCACGGTGGGCACGATCCTCGCGTCCACGGCGTCCATGACCGCGTTCGCATGACCTTCCAGCAAGGACATCACCGCGGTGACGTGGGAGACCGTGGCCCGCTCCTGCGCGGTGAGCAGGTGGGTCAGCGGGCCAAGACCCGCGTCCGGGCGCTCACCGCGCGAACGGCCCGTGACGGATGACGCCAGCGCACGCACCCGGTCCCACACGGAGGCGTCCAGGGAGCCGAGGCTCGTGATCTGCTCCAGCATGTGGTCCCGCAGCCACGGCGCGGCGGCAAACTGCACGCGGTGGGTCTGCTCGTGCAGGCACACCCACAGCCGGAAGTCCTCCGGTGCCACGTTGAGCTCCTTCTCCGTCCACAGCACGTTGGGCGCCACGAACATCAGGCGGCCACCGGGGTGGGAGCGGGCCGCGGTCTCGGAGACGAGCCCCGCGTAGGGGTCGTACTGGCCGAGCACCTTCGAGGACAGGAACCCCACGAACGCAGCCATCTCCGCGGCGGTGGCCGTGGGTGCCACACCGCGCCTGGCGGCGTCGAACTTCTGGGGGTCCTTGGCGCGCAGCCGGTCGAAGACGGGCTGCATCAGCACGGAGAACGTCTGGGTGTTCGCCTTCGCCCAGCCCGCGCGGTCCACCACCAGAACGGTGGAGTCCCGCAGGTTCTCGGCTGCGTCCAGGCGGGTGATCGTGTGCACGTGGTGCACAGACTCGTGCGCGAAGTAGCGCAGGGACTCCACGGCCTTGGACATCTCGCGCGGGGCCGGGGTGGGTCCCGGAGGAGTCATCTTGGCGGCTAGCTGCGCGGCTGCATCCCAGTCGACGAGCGAACGCTGCGTCAGTTCTTGGCTCATGCGCCCACTCAACCACACGGCCCCGACGCCGCCTTGGGGGTTTCCCGCCCCACCTCCTGGCAAGTCCCCGGCGGCTTCCTGCACGGCCGCAGTGCGGTGCGCGGGAGTCGGCCGTGCTGTGCTCGAGCCGTTGCCGTGGTGTCGGGCGGCCAGCCACCGGGCGGTCAGGTGACTGCGCTGTCCGGTGCTTGGCTGGTGGGGTGCCCGCCTGGGGCGGGGTGCGTGGCCGGGTGAGCGCGTGGGCTGCCAGGCGGGTGGGTGGTCGCCGTTGCGTCAGGCGGCACCAGTCAGGGCGGCCACGGCGGTGTCCACGGTGTTCCGGGCGCGGTCCGTCTTCCCCTTCACGCCGTTGAGCACCAGGGAGTAGACGAGCACGTTGCCGTCCTCGCACTGGACGTAGCCGGAGAGCGATGCCACGTCCAGCAGCGTGCCCGTCTTGGCGCGGGTGCGTCCTCGGGCGGCCGCTTCCGAGGAGTCGTCGAAGCGCTGGGCCAGTGTTCCCGCGCCGCCGCCCACGGGCAGTCCCCGCCCGTAGGGGGCGAAGCGCTGCTCCGTGACCAGCGCGCGGACGGTGCGCGCGAGGACCAGCGGCGTGAGCCGGTCTGCCGCGGCCATGCCGCTCGCGTCCTTGACCGCGAGGCCGTCGGTGGCAATGCCCTGCTCCTGCAGGGCCTCCGGCAGCATCTCCTGCACACCGGCCACGCTGCCCTCGCGCCCCGAGGCGACGGCAGCGACCCGGGCGAGGGTCTCCGCGAGGGAGTTGTCCGAGTGGGCGAGCATGTAGGCGCTCTGCTCGTGCACGGGTGCGGACTCCACGGCCGCGAGCTCCTCGGCGTCCTGCGGTGCCGCGGCGGTCCCCTTGACGGACACGCGGGCGCCTCGCAACTGCTCGGAGAGCCGGTCCGCGAACGCCTGCGCGGCGGCTGCCGCGGGGTCCGAGGGGCGGCTGCCCTGGGAACCGGGGTCCGCACCGTCCGCCGTGGGCACCCGGTGCGAGTACAGGGCGATGGGGGCCACCCGGGTGATCTCCCCGGACTCTATGTCCTCCGGGTCCCAGTCCGGGTTCAGGTCCGCCCCCGTGAACAGGCTCGTGTCCACGGCCACGGTCACACCGTTCGAAGCGGCTTCTGGAGCCCGCTCGCGCAGGGCGTCCGCGGTGCGCCGGGCGAGCGTCCCGAGACCGGCACGGCCGTTGACGGCCTCCGGGTCCCCGTCCCCGGGTGAGAGCAGCGTGTCCCCTCCCGCCACCAGGGTGAGCTTGCCAGGGTCCTCCCCCGTGACCACCGTGGTCCGCAGACGTTCGTGCGGGTCCAGGTGCTCAGCGAGGCTCAGCGCAGTCACCAGCTTCTGGTTCGAGGCGGGGACCACGGCCCGCTCCGGGGACTCCCCCGCCACGACATCGTCAGAGTCCACCGCGAGAACGGCGGCACCCGCCGTTCCCGGGGCACCGTCCAGCACCCCGTCCAGGGCGCGCTGCACGGCATCCGCGTCCACCGGGGGCGCCTCCTCCGAGTCCCCCGCCACCGACGGGTTCGCGGCCGCAGTGCCGCCCGAGCCGTCGACGGCGCCAGAACCGGTGCCGGTGCTCGCGCCGGAGCCGGGTGCGACCTCCGCCAGTGCCGCGGGCACCGCGACGACCGACGCAACCACCAGCGCGACGACGAGCAGCACGCACACGACGGGCCACACGAGGTGGCGCGCCGGGGTCTTGTGCGGGGTTGCGGGCATGAGCCGATTCTTCCGTGCCGCTCCGACGCGGACAACCTCACGACGCCGCGACACCACCACCCCGCAGAACCCACGTTGCCATGGCCCCTGACGCCGCCGTCCCCGTGCCGCGGCCCGCGCGGAGACCGCCACCGATGCGGGCCGGCCGCGGGGGAGGCCGGTATCGTGGGACGCATCAGCTCGGATGCACGCCGTCGGAGCGCCGCCGTGTGCGACGCCCCGGGGCACCCCACCGCGGGGCGCACCACTACGAACCAAGGAGTTTCACCATGGAGTTGGACGTCACCATCGAGATCCCGCGCGGCTCGCGCGTCAAGTACGAGATCGACCACGAGACCGGCCGGATCCGCCTGGACCGCGTGCTCTTCACCTCCATGCAGTACCCCACGCACTACGGCTACTTCGAGGACACCCTGGGCGAGGACGGCGACCCCTTGGACGCCATGGTCATCATGGACGTCGACATCATGCCCGGTGTGATCCTGGAGGCCCGCCCCATCGCCGTGTTCAACATGACCGATGAGGCCGGCGGAGACGCCAAGGTGCTGTGCGTGTCCACGGACAAGCGCTACGACGGGATCCAGGGCCTCGAGGACGTCAACGAGTTCCTGCAGAAGGAGATCCAGCACTTCTTCGAGCGCTACAAGGACCTCGAGCCCAACAAGTGGGTCAAGGGCGAGGGCTGGGAGGGCAAGGAGACCGCCGAGCGCCTGATCGTCGAGGCACAGGAGCGCTTCCAGCAGTCCCAGTACGACACCGCCGCGGAGGCGGAGCAGGACGACTGAGCTCCCGCACTCACCGCGTGATGCAGATCCCCGCCCTCGGAGCACCCCTCCGGAGGCGGGGATCGCCCGTTCAGAACCCGTCCCTTATGCCTGTCGCCGGGACGTGGTGGGATGATCGCAGCCCGTTGCGCGGGTGGTGAAACCGTCACCGCCCGCCGTATCCCCGGAGGTGGTGCCCGTGTTTGATGCGCAGTCGAGCGACGTGGAGCGCGTGTACGTCTTCCACGGCACGGACTCCACCCAGGTGCTGGGTCCCGAGCACCTCATGGGCCGGGTGCGAGGGCTGCTGACGGCCGCGGGGACGGCGGCTGCCCCGGAACCCCCGCTGCACCCGGACATCACCCTGCGCCCGTTCACCGCCGAGGCCGGTCAGGATCCCGGTGGGTCCGGCGGCAGCTGGGCACGCCAGCACAGCACGGTGTCGGACCTCTCCATGGAGATCGGTGCGCAGCGCTTCTGGGACCGCGTTGAGGCAGGCAGCTGGGCCACGTGGCGCGAGCAGTGGCCGGACTCGCCGGACGGAGCACTCTTCCCGCCCAGTCCACCGGACTGGCTGCTCCGCGCACCCCGCTGGGAGCTGGACCCGCTCGCTCCCGCGCTGGGACCGGCGGCCTCCGGGGGATGGGTCCGCAGCCCCGCGCAGGGCTGGGGAGATCCCGCCGCGGGTGCCGGAACCGGGACCGGAGGGCTTCCCGCTCCCCGGGGGCACCACGGGGTGGGTCTGTTCCAGCTGACGGACCTGGAGTCCTTCTGGGTCTTCTCACCGGAGGCCGAGACCAGGCGCATCGTCACCCGGTGCGAGTCCCTCGCCCGGGACCACCCGGCGTTCACGTGGCTCACGGGCTACTTCGACGCCCGGGACGTCGCGGGCTCCCTGCGTCTGCCCGCAGAGTGCCTGCCCGTGCTGGAGACGGATCTCGCAGCCGCCGGGTACACGGTGGACACCTGGTGGTGACGAGGCTCAGCCCTGCAGGCCGCCGGACTCGCACAACCGCAGCAGCGTGGCCGCCGCGGGGCGGGCCCGCCACTCCTCGTGCCACAGGGAGCGCACCACGGCCTTGGACACCGCCTGCGGGGTGATGCCCAGCTGCCGGGCCACGGTCTTCTGCTGGCCGCGGGCGCCGGGAACCAGGAGGTCCACCACACGCCACTCGGCGTCGCTGCGCACGCTCACAATGTGGCCCACGAGTCGCAGCACGGCCTCCGCCTGCTCTGCCGCCTCCGGGTCCGCCGCGCTGACCCGCACGGCCACGCGCTCCGTGCTGCGGGTGTGCTGGGCGGCGTCGTGCCCGAAACCCATGCCGGGACCTTCCGCCGTGACGGCCACCCGGCCGTCCTCCTGGTCGACGGGCGTGAGGAACACGTCCCCCACCCCGATCCCCACGGCGTAGGCGTCGTCGCGCAGGGCCACCATCGCGGCGGTCACTGCGACGTCTGCGTCCTCGGTGAGCCCGCGCACGACCCCCGCCGCCGACGGCTGGAAGGGTGCGCGCACGGACAGCCCGCTCAGCAGCCGGCACACCTCGCGGTCCGTGGCGGGATCAGGACGGGAGGCGTCCGCCACGCGCTGGGTCAGGGTCAGGACGAACACGGTCCCAGTATCGCAGTTCCATGTCATTTCACGGGCAGCACCGCCCGCGTGCCAGACGCGGCGCCCGGGCGCAGTGCCCGACCACGGTGCCTGACCTCGGAGCCCCGGGCCACGGCATTCCTGAGGACGGCGCCCTGGTCAACGGTGCTCCGGCCGCAGAGGTCCCCGGATACCAGGCCCGCGGAGCCCCCGGGGGATGCCGCAGAGCCGCGCGGCTCAGAGCAGCGAGCGCAGGACTGCCGCAGCGCCGTCGTCGTAGACGCTGTCCGTGACCTCGCGGCTCACGGCGGCGACCTCGTCCGGGGCCTGGCCCATGGCCACCCCGCGTGCGGCCCACTGCAGCATCTCGATGTCGTTGCGTCCGTCCCCCATGGCCACGGTGTGAGCGGGGTCCACGTCCAGGTGCTGGCGGATCTGCTCCAGCGCGCTCGCCTTGGACACGCCGTTCGCGGCCACGTCCAGCCACGAGGACCAGCCCACGGAGTAGGCCACGCCGTGCAGCCCGGCACGCTCGATGGCGTCCGCGAAGTCCCCGGGAGCGTCCGTGGCGCTGTAGACCACCAGGCGCACGGCGGGGATTTGGGCGAGTTCGTGCAGGTCCACGGGCACGGCCTCGATGCCGAAGGAGGCGTCCTGGAAGCGCTCCGTGGAGTAGAACTTCCCGTCCGCGCCCTCGAGCGCGAACTTGGCGGTGGGCAGCGTGCTCGCGAGCGCCTCCAGTGCGTGGGCGGGGTCGAAGCTCACGCGGTCGGTGACCTCGTAGTGCTCGGGCAGCTCGGGGTCCAGGCGCAGGGTCACGCCGCCGTTGGAGCACACGGCGAAGCCGGAGTCGATGTGCGCCTGGCGGATCACGGGCAGGGTGGCGCCCATGGAGCGGCCGGTGGAGATCACCACGTGGTGCCCGGCGGCCACCACGGCGCGCAGGGCGTCCTTCACGCCGCGGGACATCCGGCCGTCGTGGTCCACGAGGGTGCCGTCCACGTCCAGGGCCACGAGGTAGCGTGCGCCCTCCTCGCGGGTCCAGGAGCTGGTGCGAGGGGTCTGGACCTTCAGGGGCGCGAAGGCGTCGGCCGCGCTCTTCGCGCGCTCGTCGGTGTGCCGGTCGTCGATGCCGGTTCGGGTATCAGTCATGACAGTCATGGTGTCACATCACCATGGCGGCACGTCCTGCGGTGGACGCCCCGGTGACCTGCGGGTGACGTCCGGGCCACGGGGCGGCAAACGACGACGCCCGCGCACCGTGCGCGGGCACGGCGGGCGGGCGACATCGTCGGAGAGCAGCGTCGTCGGGCGGGGGGCGCGGCTGCTCACGCGACGGGGCGCATGACCTCCTGGCCGCGCATGTACGGGCGCAGGATCTGCGGGATCGTCACGGAGCCGTCCGTCTGCTGGTGGGTCTCGAGCAGCGCCACGAGCCAGCGGGTGGTGGCGAGCGTACCGTTGAGGGTGGCGACGGCGCGCGTGCCGCCCTTCTTGACCTTGCCGTTAGCGTCCGTGGTCTCGGGCAGCCGCTCGCGGATGTTGAGCCGGCGCGCCTGGTAGGTGGTGCAGTTGGAGGTGGAGGTCAGCTCGCGGTACTTGCCCTGCGTGGGGATCCAGGCCTCGCAGTCGAACTTGCGGGCGGCGGAGGTGCCGAGGTCCCCCGCGGCGGTGTCAATCACACGGTAGGCGAGCCCGCACGCCTGCAGCATCTGCTCCTCCCACGCGAGCAGCTTCTCGTGCTCGGCGGCGGCGTCCTCCGGACGGCAGTAGACGAACATCTCCAGTTTGTTGAACTGGTGCACGCGGATGATGCCGCGGGTGTCCTTGCCCGCGGAACCGGCCTCGCGGCGGTAGCACGAGGACCACCCGGCGTAGCGCAGCGGGCCGTCGGCCAGGTCCAGGATCTCGTCCTGGTGGTACCCGGCCAGCGCCACCTCGGAGGTGCCCACCAGGTAGAGGTCGTCCTTGCCCACGCGGTAGATCTCGTCGTCGTGCTCCACGTCGAATCCCGTGCCGTTCATGATGGCCGGGCGCACCAGGTTGGGCGTGGTCATGGGGACGAACCCGTTGTCCAGGGCGAGGTCCTGCGCGGCCATCAGCAGCGCGGTCTCGAGCCGGGCGACGTCCCGCTTGAGGAAGTAGAACCGGGAGCCGGAGACCTTGGCGCCGCGCTCCATGTCGATGCCGTCCAGCAGCTCCCCGAGCGCCAGGTGGTCGAGGGGCTCGAAGCCCTCGGCCGCGAAGTCCCGGGGGGTGCCCTCGGTGCGCAGCAGCACGAAGTCGTCCTCGCCGCCGGAGGGGATGCCCTCCACGATGACGTTGGGGAACTGTGCCACGAGCTCCTGCTGCAGGGCCTGCGCCTCGTCCGCGGTGGCCTGCGCGGTCTTCACGTCCGCGGCGAGCTGCTTGACCTGGGCCAGCAGCTGCTGCTTCTCCTCGCCCTGGGCCTTGGCCACCTTCTTGCCGAAGGCGTTCTGCTCCGCGCGCAGGGACTCGAAGTCCGTGATCGCGCTGCGGCGCCGGGAGTCCGCCTCCAGGATGCGGTCCACGAGCCCCGCGTCCGCCCCGCGGGCGGTCTGAGAGGCACGGTAGGTTTCAGGGTCGGCGCGCAGGTCGTTGATGTCGATCACCCGTCCAGGGTATCCAACCGGGCGGTGTCCCGGGGAACGGGGAGGCCGGGCCCGTAGACTTGCGGCCTATCGACAACCAGCGTGAACCGATCCCCGGAAGGGACTCAGTGCCGGACAACAGGTGGCAGCCCCAGCGAGTGGCCATGGTGGTCAACCCGATCAAGGCCCAGGCGGGAGTGGCCCGGGACGCGGTGATCGTGGCGTGCCGCAAGGCGGGCTGGGCGGATCCGGTGATCTACGAGACGGAGATCGACGACCCCGGTTTCTCCATGGCGCGGCGCGCGGTGGAGTCTGGCGCCGACGTCGTGCTGGCCGCGGGTGGGGACGGCACCATCCGCGCGGTCGGAGAGTCCCTGGTGGGCGGCGGCGTCCCCCTGGGCCTCGTGCCGCTGGGCACCGGGAACCTGCTGGCACGCAACCTGCACGCCGACCTCGCGGACCCGCACCACTCCGTGGACGTGGCGCTGTTCGGCTCGCAGAAGGCGATCGACTCCATCACCATGCACCTGGAGACCGCGGACGGGCGCACGGAGGACCACCGCTTCCTGGTCATGGGCGGCGCGGGCTTCGACGCCCAGATCATGGCGGACACCAAGGACGACCTCAAGAACCTGGTGGGCTGGGCCGCGTACGGCGAGGCCGGGATGCGCCACCTCTTCAACCACCCCCGGTGGGCACGGTTCAGCGTGGACGGCGGCCCGTGGGAGTCCCGCCTGGTGCGCTCCGTGATGGTCTGCAACTGCGGCGAGCTCACGGCCGGGCTGATCCTGGTGCCGAACGCCAAGCTGGACGACGGCTTCCTGGACCTCGTGGTGATGTCACCTCGCTCGCTCGTGGGATGGCTCGGGATGGCCGCCAAGGTGGCCTTCCGCCACCGCCACGAGCTGCCGGTGATCGACTACTACAGCGGCAGGTCCGTGCGCGTGGAGTTCCACGAGCCCATCGAGTGCGAGGTGGACGGGGACCTGCTCGGCAGCATCACCGCGCTGGAGTCCACCGTGGACCAACGCTCCCTGCGGGTCCGCGTCCCGCCGTCCCAGGCGGACTGACCCGGGCCGACCGACCCGGACGGGCCGCCCCGGGTGAACCAACACCGCCGGGCAGACGACGAACGACCCGGTCCTCCCGCGGGAGGACCGGGTCGTTCTCTCAGCAGTTCGCGGGTCCCTCGGCGGGACCGCGGCGAGGCGCGGCGGGAGCGGGAGGCGACGGCGTCGCCGTCGTCCCCGCCGCGGGGAACGGGGGTCAGAAGGCCCCGGCCACCGCGAACACCAGGGCGGCGAGCACGAAGCCGAGCACGCCGATGATGGTCTCGAGCACCGTCCAGGTCTTGAACGTGGTGCGCACGTCCATCTCCAGGAAGCGGCCGACGAGCCAGAAACCGGAGTCGTTGACGTGGGACAGCGCCACGGAGCCGGCGGCCACGGCCACCACGAGGGCGGCGAGCTGGACGTCGTTGTAGCCGCCCGCGAGCACGGCCGGCGAGACCAGCCCGGCCGCCGTGGTCAGAGCGACAGTGGCCGAGCCCTGTGCCACGCGCATGATCACCGCGATCAGGAAGCCCGCCAGGATCACGGGGATTCCGAGGTCCGAGAGCACGTCCTCGAGGGCGTCGCCGATCCCGGAGGTGCGCAGCACACCACCGAACATGCCGCCGGCGCCGGTGATCAGGATGACCGAGCACACCGGGCCGAGCGCGGATTCGAAGGTCTTCTCGATGGCGGTGCCGGAGATCCCGCGTGCCTTCCCGATCGTCAGCATGGCCACGATCAGGGTGATGGTCAGGGCGATGGGGGTCTCACCGAGAGCACGCAGCAGCTCGTACCACGTCTGGGAGGAGGTCTCCTCGGAGACCACACCGGACTTGGCCAGGGTGCCCAGTCCCGTGTTCAGGAAGATCAGCACCATGGGCAGCAGCAGCATGGAAACCACCGCGCCCACGGACGGCGGGTTGGACACGTCCTCGGCCTTGCCCAGGATGGTGGGGACCGGGAGCTTGATGCGGCGTCCGGCGATCTTGCCGAACAGGTAGGAGGAGACGTACCAGGTGGGGATCGCGCAGACCAGGCCCACCAGGATGATGTAGCCCACGTTGGCCTCGAAGAACGTGGCCGCAGTGACCGGCCCCGGGTGGGGCGGCAGGAACACGTGCATCACGGAGAACGCGCCCACGGCGGGCAGCGCGTAGGTCAGCACGCTGCCGCCGAGCCGTCGGGCCACCGAGAAGACCACGGGCAGCATGACCACCAGGCCGGCGTCGAAGAAGATCGGGAAGCCGAACAGCAGGGAGGCCACGCCGAGCGCGAGCGGTGCCCGTTTCTCGCCGAACGCCCGGATCAGCCGGTCCGCGAGCACCTGCGCGCCGCCGGAGGTCTCCAGCAGGCGCCCGAGCATCGCGCCGAGGCCCACGAGCAGGGCCACGCTGGCGAGCATCTTGCCGAACCCGTCCAGCATCACGGGGACCACCTGGTCCGTGGGGATGCCGGTGGCGAAGGCCGTGAGGGCCGAGATGATGATCAGTGCCAGGAACGCGTGCACGCGCAGCTTGATGATGAGCACCAGCAGCACGGCGATCGCCGCGGCTGCGATGAGCAGGAGGGGGCCGGCGGTGAGCGTCTGGCTCCAGCCCTCGATGTCCATGGACGTCACTGTCCTTTCAGGTTGTCGACCCACGAGCGGGCCTGGATGAATGCGGCGTCACTGTGGTGCTTCGCCACGCGGACCTCGCGCCTGTCCGCGCGGGGGTAGGAGCCGAGGAAACGGGTGCGGGGACAGATCCGGCGCACGCCCATGAGGGCGTCTGCGACGCGGTCGTCCTGGATGTGGCCGTCGATGTCCACAGAGAAGAAGTAGTCGCCCAGGTGGGTCTTGGTGGGGCGGGACTCGATGCGGGTGAGGTTCACGCCGCGGGTGGCGAACTGCTCGAGGATCTCCAGCAGCGCGCCGGGGCGGTCCTCCCACAGGGGAACCACCAGGGAGGTCTTGTCCGCCCCGGTGGGGGCGGGCATGGGGGCGTCCGGGCGGGCCACGAGCACGAAGCGCGTCACGGCCTGCTCGTTGTCGCTGATGTCCTCTGCGAGCACGCGCAGCTCCGGGTGCCGCTGGACGACCACGGGCGAGCACACCCCGGCGTCGTAGCCCAGGCCCTCGGTGCTGACCCCGCCGCGGCCGTCGAGCATGGCCACCGCGGAGGCGGCCGTGGACGGCGCCGGGACGTACGTGACGCCCGGCAGGTTCGCCTCGGCCCAGCCGCGGATCTGCGCCCACGCGTGCGAGTGGGTCGAGACGGTGCGGACGTCCTGCAGCCGCACGCCGTCCGGTGCCACGAGCACGAAGCGGATGGGCACGAGGATCTCCCGCAGGATCCGCAGCTCGGCGCCGAAGGAGACGTCGTCGAGCGTGGCGCTCACCCCGCCCTCCACCGAGTTCTCGAGGGGGACGACGGCGGCGTCCACCGTCTCCTCGCGCACCGCGGCGAGCGCAGCGGGCACCGAGTTCATGGGGACGCACTCGGCGTCCGCCGCCCCCGGGACCTGCAGCAGCGCGGCCTCGGTGAAGGTGCCCTCCGGGCCCAGGAACGCGTAGCGACGGGCGCGTGGCCCCGGGTCCGAGGGACCCGGGGCCACGCCGGAGACCGCGGCATTCACAGCACGCGCGCCGTTTCCCCGGTCTCGGACACGATCGGCTTGCCGGCGTCCGCCCACGCGCCCATGCCCCCGAGCACGTTCACGGGGTCGTAGCCGTACTGCGCGAGGTACGCGGTGGCGCGCAGCGAGCGGCCTCCGGAGCGGCAGATCACGTAGACGTCCACGTCCAGCGGCACCTCGTCGGTGCGCTCGGCGAGCTGCGAGAGCGGCAGGTGCTGCGCGCCCTCGATGTGCCCGGCGTCCCACTCGTCCTGCTCGCGCACGTCCAGAACGGGTGCGCCCGCGGGGATCTCGTCCACGCTCGCGGACGGCAGGTTGTTGACGTTGTCCATGTGCTCCTCCAGCCTCGGTCCCGCCACTTTTCGCGGCGCCCCGGATTTACCAGTGCTCCACCCTAGCGGCAGGGGAACCGATTCCGGCGGGACCGCGAGCCGTGGCGCGGCTCACGTCCACGGACCGGGGGACGACGGCGCTCAGCGCGTGCCGGGGCCACGCCCCTCGGCGTCGTTCCGCGGTGCCCCGGGCCCGCCCGCGGCGGAACCGGCGGAGTGGTCGGCGTCAGTGCCGGTGCGGGGAGCAGCGGTGCGCTCGGCGTCGTCGTCGTGCTCCTCGTGCGAGGGCGTGAGGTCCGGCAGGCCGTTGCGGCGCACGTGGCGCCGGGAGATCTCGTAGCCGATGTTCGTGGCCACCAGGATCAGCACGCCGGCCAGGAGGCTGTAGTACCAGCGGGGGTTGCTGAAGTCGAACATGATGTAGAGGGAGAGCACCGTGAGGAACACCAGGCACACGTAGTTGGTCACGGGCGCGCCGGGCATCTTGAAGTGCACGGGGGCGACCTGTCCGCGGGCCACCTGGCGCCGGTAGCCCAGGTGGGAGACGAAGATCGAGATCCAGCCGAAGAGCACGAAGATCGAGCAGGCGCTGAGCACCACCTCGAACGCGTCCGAGGCGCCCAGCGCGTAGATCATCACGATGCCGACCAGGTCGAAGCCGAAGATGCACAGCAGCGCGCCCGTGGGCACCCCGCGGTGGCCCACCGACGCCATCACCTTGGGCGCCTGGCCGTGCGCGGAGAGGTTGCGCAGCAGCCGCACGCTCGCGTACAGGGTCGCGTTCACGCCGGAGATCGCCGCCGTGAGCACCACGAAGTTCATGATCCCCGCGAGCGCCGGGATGTTCAGGGAGGACAGCGCGGTCACGAACGGGGACTGCTCCCCGGAGTACTGGTCCGTGGGCAGCAGCATGGACAGCACCAGGATGGAGCCGATGTAGAAGAGCGCGATGCGCAGCACCACGGAGTTGATGGCCTTGGGCATGGACTTCTCGGGGTCCTTGGCCTCGCCGGCGGAGACGCCCACGATCTCGATCGCGGAGAAGGAGAAGACCACGCCGGTCATCACGACCACCAGCACCAGCACGCCGTGCGTGGCGAAGCCGTTGCTCCACAGGTTGGAGACCGACGCCGCGGTGGGCGCGTGGAAGATGTCGCCGGCGACCACCAGGATGATGCCCGCCGCCAGGAACAGCAGGATCGCGAGCACCTTGACCATGGCTGCCCACGTTTCGATGAACCCGTAGAGCTTCACGCTGAGCAGGTTGCACCCCACGATCGTCATCGCCGCCACCAGGGACGGGATCCAGCCCGGGATCTCGGGCCACCAGAACTGCACGTACACCGCGAGCGCGGCGATCTCGCCCACCCCGGCCACGGCGGAGAGCGCCACGTAGATCCACCCCGTCATGAACGCGAAGCGCTCGCCCACGAACTCGCGCGCGTAGGAGACCCACGCGCCCGTGGTGGGCCGGTGGATCACGAGCTCCCCGAGGGCGCGCATGAGCAGGTACACCACGGTGGAGACCACCAGGTAGGAGACGATCAGCGCGGGTCCCGCCGCGGCCAGGCGCCCGCCGATCCCCAGGAACAGGCCCACGCCGATGGCACCGCCGATGCCGATCATCTGGATCTGGAAGTGGCCCAGGGACTTCTTGTACCCCTGGTCACCCCTCTCCTGGTAGACGGGCATGGGGCCGGTGGCCGGCGCCTGGGGATCGAACGGCATGGCGTTCTCCTGCTGTGCGAGGTGGGGGCACGTCCGTGCGAGAGGCCAGTGGCCCGTCCACGCCCCGGTGCGGGGGCGGTCGATGCCGTGTGCCTCGAGGGTAGTCGCCGCGCGACGGCGCCCCGGGTTTGCGTCAGCCCCCCTCCCGGGCGCCGGCCAGGTGGGCGGGCCGGGGCGCCGCGCGTCGCCGCCCGTCGCCACCGGTCACGACCGGTCGCTGCCGGGTCACTGCCCATCACGGCTGGTCACCGACCGTCACGGTGGGCGACGTCGCGTGACACGGGGCACACCCGCGCGAGACGATGGGCGGACCCGCCCGCGGGCCGTGCGCACGACGTCGTGCCCGGAACCCGGTGCGCGGAGCCCGCACGACCCCGAGGACGGCACCGCCATGGCACTCGACGTGATCTTCACGAACGGATCCATCCACACGCAGGACCCCGAGCACCCGGTGGTGCACGCGCTGGGGGTGCACGGCGAGAGGATCGTGAGCGTGGACGAGCAGCTGCCGCGCGAGACGTTCGCGCGCGTGGTGGACCTGGGCGGCGCCACGGTTGTCCCCGGCTTCCACGACGCGCACTGCCACCTGAGCCTGCTCGGCGAGGCGCTCGTGCAGGTGGACGTGAGCCCGCGCGCCGCACCCACCATGGCGGAGCTGCTGGAGCGGATCGGCGCCGCCGCGCGGGACGCGGAGCCGGGCGAGTGGGTCATGGGCCAGGGCTACGACCAGAACTACCTGGACGGCCACCACCCGCTGGCCGTGGAGCTGGACGCCGTGGCCCCGCAGAACCCGGTGTGGCTGTGGCACAACTCGCGCCACATGGCCGTGGCGAACTCGGCCGCGTTCGCGGTGGCCGGCTACCCGGGGCGCACCGGCTTCACCGTCCCGGAGGGTGGCCGTGTCCCGCTGGACGACGACGGCGCGGCGCAGGGCCTGCTCGAGGAGACTGCCCGCGCGCTGGTCTCGGACCACGTCCCCGCCAAGACCACGCGCGTGGTGGCGGAGCAGATCGGGGCCGCGAGCGACGTCGCCGTGGCCGCCGGAATCACGTCCATCACCGAGCCGGGGCTCGGGGCCCCCGCGCACCTGGGCCAGTCCCCCACGGACATCGCCGCCTACCAGCTCGCCCGGGACGAGGGGCTGCTGTGCGTGCGCGCCACCGTGATGCCCTACCTCACGACCCTGCACCCCGTGGACCCCACCGGGCTCACGGTGGCCGAGCCGTACCCGTACGAGGGCCAGGCGTTGGGGCTGGACCTCGGCATCCGCTCCGGGATGGGCGACGAGCGGCTGCGCATCGGCGCGGTCAAGGTGCTCTCGGACGGCTCGCTGATCGGGCGCTCGGCGCTGATGACGGTGGGCTACGAGCCGGAGACCTCCCCCGCCGACGGCGCCCAGCCCGCGGAGGGCGAGGCCCACTCCTGCGCCGCGGAGGAGAACCTCGGCTACCTGCAGTTCCCCCGCGAGTGGCTCGAGACCCGGCTCGTGGCCGCCCACGAGAACGGCTGGCAGCTGGCCGTCCACGCCATCGGCGACGGCGCCGTGGACGTGGTCCTGGACATCATCGAGGAGGCCCAGCGCCGGTTCCCGCGCGAGGACTGCCGCCACCGCATCGAGCACTTCGGCGTGGCCAGCGACGAGCAGGTGGCGCGGGCGGCGTCGCTCGGCGTGGTTCCCGTGCCGCAGGGCAGGTTCGTCAACGAGCTCGGCGACGGCATGGCCCGTGCGCTCGGGCCCGAGCGCACCCGGTTCTGCTACCGCATGAAGTCCCTGCTGGACGCCGGCATGACGGTGCCCGCGTCCACGGACGCCCCCATCGTGGACTACCCGCCGCTGTCCAACATCCACGACATGGTCAACCGCCGCACCGCCTCCGGGGCGGACTTCGTCCCCGAGGAGCGCATCACCGTGGACGAGGCGCTGCACGCCTACACCGTGGCCAGCGCGAAGGCTTCCCACCAGGAGCACGAGAAGGGCTCGCTGAGCACGGGCAGGCTCGCAGACTTCGTGGTGCTCTCCGAGGACATCTACGCGGTGGATCCCACGAGCATCAAGGACATCGGGGTCACCGCCACGGTGATCGGGGGCGAGGTGGTCCACGGGAGCCTGTGAGCGCACGCGCCGTCGACCGCTCCCGCCGTTGACCCATCACGGCTCGGGGCCCGTCCCGGACGGCCCGCAGGCCGTACGCGCCCGACGGCCCCCGTGCGAACCCGGCCGACCTCGACGGCGCGGCGGTAGGCTCACGGGACCACCGCCCGCGTGGCGCGGGTCACCCCGGCCACCCCGGGTGACCGGGACCGCGAGCGTCCCGGGCCTCCCCGCCAGGACACACAGGAGAAGACATGCCAGAGCAGTCCGCCGGCCACCTGATCGTCGAGTCCCTCGAGGCCCACGGCGTGGACCGCGTGTTCACCGTGCCCGGGGAGAGCTTCCTGGACGTGCTGGACGGGCTCCACGACTCGTCCGTGCAGAACGTGGTGTGCCGCCAGGAGGGCGGGGTGACCTACATGGCGGAGGCCCACGGCAAGTTGACCGGCCGCCCGGGCGTGGCCATGGTGACCCGCGGACCGGGCGCGTCCAACGCGTTCGTGGGCGTGCACCTCGCGTGGCAGGACTCCACTCCCCTGGTGCTCTTCGTGGGCCTGGTGCCCGTGGCGCACCGGGAGAAGGAGGCCTTCCAGGAGTTCGACCCCCACCAGTGGTTCGGCTCCCAGGCCAAGCGGGTGATGGTCCTGGACGACCCGGACCGGGCCTCCGAGTACGTGGCGGAGGCGTTCTTCGCCGCGAGCTCCGGGCGCCCCGGTCCCGTGGTGGTGGGACTGCCGGAGGACGTCATCACCCAGCGCACGGACGCCCCCGTGGTCCCGCCGCTGCCCGTGGCCGAGGGCGCGGTCTCCGCGGAGGATCTCGCGGAGCTGGCCGCCGCACTGGAGACGGCCGAAAGGCCTGCCATCATGCTCGGCGGACCGCGGTGGACCCCCGAGGCCGCCGCGCAGGTCAGCGGGTTCGCGGAGCGCCACGGCATCCCCGTGGTCTCCGACTGGCGCGCCGGGGACCGGATCCGCACCGACTCACCCGTGGCCGTGGGCGAGCTCGGCTACAGCCGCACCGAGGACTCCGTGCGCGTGCTGCGGGACGCGGACCTCCTGCTGGTGGTGGGCACCACCCTCTCCGACATCCCCACCGACGGCTTCACGCTGCGCCAGGAGCGCTCGGCCCGCAACTGGGTGGTCAACGTGGACGCCGCGCTGCGCCAGCACTCCGGTGCGGTGGCCCGCCACGTCCTGGCGAGCCCCGTGGCCTTCGGCCGCGCCGTCGCCGGACTGGACCTCGGCGAGCACCCCGATTGGACGGGCTGGCTGGAACCCGCCGCGAGCGCGCACCGCGAGCACATGCGGATCCCGTCGACCGCCGGGAACAACGCCCCCGGGACCGCGGACATGGAGCTGGTGGTCAAGGCTCTGCTGCCCCACCTGCCCGAGGACACCGCGGTGACCACCGGCTCCGGCAACCACACCGCGTGGGCTCAGCGCTACGTGCCCAAGGGCGGCTACCCGTGCCACTTCTCGGTGCGCAACGGGACCATGGGCTACTCCGTGCCGTCCGCCGTCGCCGTCTCCCTGGCCCAGCCCGAGCGCTTCGTGCTCTCGGTCTCCGGGGACGGCGAGTTCCTCATGAACTCGCAGGAGCTGGCCACCGCGGTGCAGTACGGCGCGCACCCGCTGATCGTGGTCGTGGACAACGGCCAGTACGGCACCATCCGCGCGCACCAGGAGCGCCACTATCCCGGCCGGGTCTCCGGCACGCAGCTGCGCAACCCGGACTTCGCCGCGGTGGCCCGCGGCTACGGCGCGTTCGGGGCGCGGCTGGAGCGCAACGAGGACATCGAGGGCGTCATTGCCGACGGCGTGCGCGCCGTCACCGAGGACCGGGTCCCGGCCGTGGTGCACGTGGTCGCGGACCCGGCGAAGCTGCTGCCCGGGATGTAGCTGTCCCCGCAACGGCGGCGTGCCGCGCCCCTCGGGTCCGCGGCGGCGTCGCCGTAGGGTGGTCCGTGACGATCGGTGGCCGCCAGCCGCTGCCGTGTTCGGCGCACCACGAGGAGTCCCACCATGCACCGCCTGTTCCACAACGCCACGGTCCACGCGATGAACCCGGCCACCGGCTGGACGCCCCAGGGCCAGTGGCAGTCCCACGAGATGGCGCACCCGGACGCCGTGCTGACCTCCGGGGACCGCATCCTCGCGGTGGGCGACTACCGCGAGCTGAAGGACCAGGCGCCGCTGGGCACGGAGCGCACGGACCTGGGCGGTGGGTTCGTGATGCCGGGCATGGGGGACGGCCACATCCACTCCGCCATGTACTCTCGCTCGCTCATCGAGCCGGACATGCGCCACTGCACGGACCTGGACTCCGCTCTGGCGGTCCTGCGCCCGTTCGTGGAGCGGGCCATGGCGGACGAGTCGATCACCTGGATCTTCGGCGGGCAGTGGAACATCAACGCGTGGACCACCTCCGAGCTGCCGGACCGCCGCGTGCTGGACACCGTGGCGCCGGACATCCCCGTGGCCCTGAGCTCCCTGGACCTGCACACCCTGTGGCTGAACTCGAAAGCCCTGCAGGAGCTCGGTCTGGACCGCACCGTCAAGGACCCGGACGGCGGCGAGTTCGAGCGCTACGAGGACGGCGAGCTCACGGGTGTGCTGCGCGAGGCCGCGGCCATCCCCATCCGGGACGGGCTCATGCAGTCGGACGTCTCCGGGGATATCGACAGCTACCTCCCCCTCGGGCAGCGCGAGCTGCTGGAGCGCGGCATCACGTCCATCCACGACATCGACGGCGTGGACTGTCTCCACGCCTACCGCAAGCTGCGCGAGCGCGGCGAGCTGGACATCCGCGTGCACAAGATCCTGCGCCAGGAGCAGATCCACGAGTTCATCCGCCGCGGGATCCGCACGGGCGCCGGTGACGAGTGGATCTCCATGGGTCCCCTCAAGCTCTTCGCGGACGGCGCCCTGGGCTCCCACACGTGCCACATGTCCGAGCCGTGGCCGGGCACCCAGGACCACGGGATGAGCGTCATGGAGCCCGAGGAGCTCGACCACTGGATCCACCTGGCCGCCGCGGCGGGAATCGCCTCGGCCGTGCACGCGATCGGGGACCAGGCCGCCACCGAGGCACTCGACGCGATCGCCACCACCCGTTCGATCTCCCGCGCCTTCGGGCTGCGCCACCGCATCGAGCACGCTCAGTACATCAAGCGCCGGGACGTCCCCCGGTTGCGGGAGCTCGGGGTCACGGCGTCCATGCAGCCCATGCACTGCACCTCGGACATGCCCATGAACGACTTCCTGGAGGGCCGGGACCTCGTGGCCTACGGCTGGAACAGCCTGCGCGAGGCCGGGGCGGAGCTCGTCTTCGGCTCGGACGCGCCCGTGGAGGACCCCAACCCGTTCCACGGCATCCACGCCGCGATCACCCGCACCCGCGACGGACTCCCCGAGGGTGGCTGGCAGCCCCACGAGACCATCACGCGCCCCGAGGCCGTGGACTACTACACCCACGCCGTGGCCCGCGCGTCCTACGAGGAGAACCTCAAGGGCTGCCTCGCCCCCGGGATGCTCGCGGACTTCATCTGCGTGGACCGGGACGTCTTCGCCGAGGACGCCCAGGCCGTGCGGGACACCGTGGTGCGCACCACCGTGGTGGGCGCCCAGATCCGCTACCAGCGCGAGGACTGAGGCGGGCGCGGCCACCGCGCCGGGCGGCGTCGTCCCGTTCGGCGCTGCGCCGGGTGGCGACGCCGCCCGCTCACGTCACGCGGCGACGTCGCCCGTGCACTGCACAGAACTGCACAGAGCGGCGTCGCCCGCCTGCCGCGCGCGGCGCGGTGCCGGACGTGGTCAGGCAGTCAGGCGCCCGTTAGAAGACGTCGCGCCCGCGCGCCGGCCGACTGTCAGCCACAGCGCCGGGCCGATGACGGGGGCCACCAGTATCAGCAGCAGCCACAGCAGCCGTTGAGCGGGCGTCCAGTGCCTGTTCTTCGCGAGAGTCCAGATCGCCACGACCCACAGGACGGCAGCGACCACCCCCAGGGCGAGCATGAACAGGTCGAACGGTGACGGAACGAGCGGGTTCATGGGGCCCTCCAGAGAGTGTGTCCGTGACGAGAGGCACTTTCTACAGCGCGATCGTCGTTGCGTCAGAGTACGACGGCGCCCCCGCATCCGTCACGGGTGCGGGGGCGACGTCGAGCGGGTGCCCTACTTCTTGCCGGGCGTGTGGATCAGCTTCTTGTTGGCGAACTCCTCGATGCCAAACGGGCCCAGCTCACGGCCCACGCCGGAGCGCTTGACGCCGCCGAAGGGCAGGTCCGGGGCCGTGCCGGTGACCGCGTTGACGAAGACCATGCCGGAGTCCACGCGCTGCGCGACCTCCAGGGCCGCGGCCTCGTCCGCGCCGAACACGGAACCGCCCAGGCCGAACGGCGAGGAGTTGGCGAGCTCCACGGCCTCGTCCACGTCCTTGACCTTGTAGACCACGGCCACGGGACCGAAGATCTCCTCCGCGTAGGCACGCATCTCAGGGGTGACGTCCGCGAGCAGGGTGGGCTCGATCCAGGCACCCGGCTTGTCCGGCTTGCCGCCGCCGGCAAGCACGGTGGCACCCTTGGCCACGGCGTCCTGGACCTGCTCCATGATCTCGTCCCGGGCACCCACGGTGCTCACCGGGCCCACGAAGGTCTTCTCATCCGTGGGGTCACCCGGGGTGAGGCCCTGCACGGCCTGCGCGAAGTTCTCCACGAACGTGTCGTAGGCGTCCTCCAGCACGATGAAGCGCTTGGAGTTCGTGCACGCCTGGCCGCTGTTGTTCATGCGGCCGGAGACCGCGTGCTTCACGGTGCGCTCCACGTTGGAGTTGTCCAGCACGATGAACGGGTCCGAACCGCCCAGCTCCAGCACCACCTTCTTGAGGTTCTTGCCGGCGGTGGCCGCGACGGACGCGCCGGCCCGCTCCGAACCGGTCAGGGACACCCCCTGCACCGCCGGGTCCGGGATGATGATCTCCGCGATCTGCTCGTTGGACGCGAACACGTTGATGTAGACGTCCTCGGGGAAGCCCGCCTCGTGGAAGAGCTGCTCCTGCACGAGCGCGGACTGCGGCACGTTGCCCGCGTGCTTGAGGATGACGGTGTTTCCCAGCATCACGTTCGGGGCGGCGAAACGGGCCACCTGGTAGTAGGGGAAGTTCCACGGCATGATGCCCAGCAGCACGCCCGTGGAGTCCAGCACCACGCGGGCCTCCCCGCCGGTGGACGGGGTGAGGGTGCGGCCCTTCATGAACTCCTCCGCGTTGTCCGCGTAGTAGTCGTAGATCGCGGCCACGATCTGCACCTCGCCGGCTGCCTGCTTGGCGGGCTTGCCCATCTCCAGCGTGATCAGCGCGGCCAGCTCGTCCTGGCGCTCGCGGTAGAGCTCGGCCATCCGGTGCATCATGGCGGCGCGCTCGGCCACCGGCACGGTGCGCCAGCTCTTGTACTCCTCGGCGGAGCGGGCGACGGCGTCGCGCACCTCCTGGTCCGAGGCGGTCTCGAATTCCTTGACGGTTTCCCCCGTGGCGGGGTTGATCGTTGCGTAAGCCATGGTGCCAGCGTATGCCGCGTCACACAGCTCCGACAGGGCGTTCACGCAGGGCGAGAGGTCGCACGTGTCACGAACGCGCGCGCCGCACCCGCGCTCCCGCCGCACCGGCACAATGGTGCGACCAGCGCCGCAGAGCCCGGGAGGGACCCCATGACACCAGAGCACGCACCGGCCGGGAACGAGCCCGGGTTCAAGAAGGTGCTCGGGCGCCTCGACGCCATCGCCCTGGGCGTGGGAGCCATGATCGGCTTCGGCTGGGTCGTGCTCACCGGGGGCTGGCTCGACGACGCCGGGACCCTGGGCGCGGTGCTCGCCATGCTCGCCGGCGGCGCGATCATGGCCGTCGTGGGCCTCGTCTACGGCGAACTCGTCGCGGCCATGCCCGCGGCCGGGGGCGAGCACAACTACCTGCTGCGCGGCATGGGTGCCCGGTGGGCTTTCATCGGCTCGTGGGGGATCACGGTCGGGTACATCACGATCGTCGCGTTTGAGGCCGTGGCCGTGCCCCGCACGGTGGAGTACATCTTCCCTGACCTGAGCCACGTGCCCCTGTGGACCATTGCCGGATTCGAGGTCAACCTCACCTGGGCCCTGGTGGGCGCGCTGAGCGCCGTCGTCATCACCTGGATCAACCTGCGCGGTGTGAAGCAGGCGTCCACCGTGCAGATCTTCGTGATCATCTTCCTGGGGATCGTGGGGCTCCTGATGGTCTTCGGCGCCGTGACCCGCGGCTCCGAGCAGAACATGGAGCCGTTCTTCCACAACGGCGTCTCCGGGTTCTTCCTGGTGCTCGTCGTCGTGCCGTTCCTGTTCGTGGGCTTCGACGTGATCCCCCAGGTCTCCGAGGAGATGCACCTGCCGCCGCGCAAGCTCGGCGGGACGATCGTGACCTCCGTGCTGATCGCGACCGTCTGGTACGCCATGGTCATCCTCACCACGTCCTCCGCGATGAGCGCCGAGGACCTGGCTGGCGCGGACATCGCCGTGGCAGACGCGTTCGGCTCGCTCTTCCACTCCGAGGTGATGGCCAACGTGCTGCTCGCGGGCGGTCTCGCGGGGATCCTGACCTCCTGGAACTCGCTGCTCATGGGCGCCTCCCGCCTGCTGTGGGCACTGGGCAACTCCCGGATGCTGCCGCACTGGTTCGCCAAGCTGCACCCCCGCTACGGCACGCCGTCGAACGCCCTGCTGTTCGTGGGCGCGCTCTCGTTCATCGCGCCGTTCTTCGGCACCGAGATGCTCGGCTGGCTCGTGGACTCGGGCTCGCCGTCGATCGTCGTGGCCTATCTACTCGTCTCGGTCGTGTTCGTGCTGCTGCGCCGGCGCGAGCCGCAGATGGAACGCCCGTACCGAATCGGCGGCAGGGGTCACGGCGGCACGGCCATCGGCGTCCTCTCGGTGGTGCTGTGCCTGGGACTCGCCGTGCTGTACCTGCCCGGGATGCCCGCCGGACTCGGCGTGGCACCGTACGTGATCTTCTGCCTGTGGTGGGTCCTGGGGCTGCTCTTCATGCTGCGCATCCCCCGCGGCATCACCCCCGGGGAGGACGCCGAGCACCGTCTCGTGCAGGCCGTCGAGTCACGCAGGCGCGAACGCTGAACTGCCCCTTGCCCCCGGGCATACGATGGACTGGAAGGACTCTGTCCGCACATCCCCGCGAGCGCACGTGAACGAGCCGCGCGCGGACTCTGAAAGGAACGAGATTTGAGCATCAAGGACAAGGTGTCGGAAGTTCTCGACGCCACTCCCAAGGGACTGCTGATCAACGGTGAGTGGCGTGACGCCTCGGACGGCGGCACGTTCGACGTCGAGAACCCGGCGACCGGGGAGATCCTGGCCACGCTCGCCTCGGCCACCGAGGAGGACTCGCGTGCGGCCATGGACGCCGTCGCGAACGCCCAGGAGTCCTGGGCCCGCACGAGCACCCGCGAGCGCTCCGAGATCCTGCGCCGCGCCTTCGACCTGGTCCAGGAGCACAAGGAGGACCTCGCGCTGCTGATGACCCTGGAGATGGGCAAGCCGCTGAAGGAGGCCCAGGGCGAGGTGGTCTACGGCGGCGAGTTCCTGCGCTGGTTCTCCGAGGAGGCCGTGCGCCACTACGGCCGCTACGCGTCCACGCCCGAGGGCAACCTCAAGATGTTCGTGTCCCACAAGCCCGTGGGCCCGTGCCTGCTGATCACCCCGTGGAACTTCCCGCTGGCCATGGCCACCCGCAAGGTGGCACCCGCCGTGGCCGCGGGCTGCACCATGATCCTCAAGCCCGCGCGCCTGACCCCGTTGACCTCCCAGCTCTTCGCCAAGCTCATGATCGAGGCGGGGATCCCCGCGGGCGTGCTGAACGTGGTGTCCTCCAAGTCCGCGTCCAACGTCTCGGATCCGATCATGGCGGACCCGCGCCTGCGCAAGGTGTCCTTCACGGGCTCCACCCCGGTGGGCAAACAGCTCATGAAGACCGCCACGGACCACGTGCTGCGCACCTCCATGGAGCTGGGTGGCAACGGCCCGTTCATCGTGTTCGAGGACGCGGACCTGGACAAGGCCGTGGAGGGCGCCATGGCCGCGAAGATGCGCAACATGGGCGAGGCGTGCACCGCCGCAAACCGCTTCCTGGTGCACGAGTCCGTGGCCGAGGAGTTCTCGCAGAAGTTCGCGGCCAAGCTCAAGGCGCTCAAGCCCGGCAACGGCCTGGACCAGGACTCCACCGTGGGCCCCATGGTGGAGAAGAAGGCCCTGGACTCGGTCAACGAGTTCGTCCAGGACGCACTCGAGAAGGGCGCGAGCGCCGTCGTGGGCGGCAAGCCCGTGGACGGGCCCGGCTACTTCTTCGAGCCCACCCTGCTCACCGGCGTGAGCGAGGAATGCCGCGTGTTCCAGGAGGAGATCTTCGGTCCCGTGGCGCCCGTGACCACCTTCACGGACGAGGACGACGCCGTGCGCCTGGCCAACATGACCGAGTACGGCCTGGCCTCCTACGTGTTCACCGAGGACATCTCCCGTGCGCTGCGCATCGGCGAGCGCATCGAGTACGGCCTGCTGGGCCTGAACGTGGGCGTGATCTCCAACGCGGCGGCACCGTTCGGCGGTGTGAAGGAGTCCGGCGTGGGCCGCGAGGGCGGCGCCGAGGGCATCGCCGAGTACACCACCGTGCAGTACATGGGCATGCCCTCCCCCTGGGCCTGATCCCCGCACCGGATTCCGCGGGCCCGATCCGCCCGCACCGCATCCCGCGGCGCAGCGCCGCGCACGGCACGAAAGGACCATCAGAGATGGCAGAGATCGAGTACCGGCTTCCGCAGAAGCGCGAGCTGGTGACCAGCATTCCCGGCCCGAAGTCCCAGGCACTGGCCGAGCGCCGCGCGCAGACCGTCGCGGCCGGCGTCGCCTCCTCCCTGCCCGTCTTCGCGGACGAGCTGGACGGCGGCGTGATCAAGGACGTGGACGGCAACCAGATGGTGGACCTGGGCTCCGGCATCGCCGTGACGTCCGTGGGCGCCTCCAACCCCAAGGTGGTGGCGCGCGTCCAGGACGCGGTGGCCAGGTTCACCCACACGTGCTTCATGGTCACCCCGTACGAGGACTACGTGGCCGTGGGGGAGAAGATGGCGCAGCTGACCCCCGGGTCCTTCGACAAGCGCACCGCGCTGTTCACCTCGGGCTCCGAGGCCGTGGAGAACGCCGTGAAGATCGCGCGCGTGCACACCAAGCGCCAGGCCGTCGTGGTGTTCGACCACGCCTACCACGGGCGCACCAACCTCACCATGGCCATGACCGCCAAGGTGATGCCGTACAAGCAGGGCTTCGGGCCGTTCGCCAACGAGGTCTACCGAGTGCCCATGTCCTACCCGTTCCGCGACCCCGAGGGCATGACCGGTGCCGAGGCCGCGAAGCGCGCACTGACCATGGTCGAGAAGCAGGTGGGCGCGGAGAACGTGGCCGCCGTGGTCATTGAGCCCATCCAGGGCGAGGGCGGGTTCATCGTCCCGGCCGAGGGCTTCCTCCCGGCGCTGTCCACGTGGTGCCAGGACAACGGCGCCGTGTTCGTGGCGGACGAGGTGCAGGCGGGCATCGCGCGCACCGGCGCGTGGTTCGCGTCCGAGCACGAGGGCGTGGAGCCGGACCTCGTGACCTTCGCCAAGGGCATTGCCGGCGGCATGCCGCTGTCCGGCGTGGTGGGCCGCGCCGAGATCATGGACGCCGTGCACCCCGGCGGCCTGGGCGGCACCTACGGCGGCAACCCCGTGGCCTGCGCGGCCGCGCTGGGCGCCCTGGAGACCATCGAGGACTGGAACCTCGTGGACCGCGCGCTGGAGATCGAGTCGATCATCAAGGAGGAGCTCGGCTCCCTCGCCGATTCCTCGCCGATCGTGGGCGAGCTGCGCGGGCGCGGCGCGATGATCGCGCTGGAGTTCGTGAAGCCCGGTTCCAAGGACCCGAACCCGGAGGCGGCCAAGCAGATCGCGGCCACGTGCCTCGAGCAGGGCGTGGCCATCCTGACCTGCGGCACGTACGGCAACATCGTGCGCCTGCTGCCCCCGCTGGTCATCGACTTCGACCTGCTGCGCGACGGCCTGCGCGTCTTCGCCAAGGCCATCGAGGAGGCCGGCACCTGATCCGCGGCACCCTGTGACGCGAGCATGACGCACGGGCGGGCGGGAACCGGGCAACCGGTCCCCGCCTGCCCGTCTCTCGTCCGCGGGGCGGCCCGCTCGCCCCAGGATCTTTCCCCGGACCTCTCCCCGGGACCAGCAGCCCACCCCACCGCACAGGAGATCCCCGTTGGCCCACTTCCCCACCCTCACCGACACCCTGGCCGCCCTGCACACCGGGGAGACCACGAGCGAGCGGCTGACCGCGCGCGCCCTGGAACGCATCGACGCCCTGAACGAGCACCTCGGGGCGTTCGTCCACGTAGACCGCGACGGCGCCCTGGACCGCGCCCGCGCCGCGGACCGTGTGCTGGCGGGCGCGTCCGGGACGTCACCGGTGCCCACCCTGCTCGGGGTGCCCACGGCACTCAAGGACGGGCACGACGTCGCCGGCATGCCCACCTCCTGGGGCAGCCTGGCCTCACGGGACGAGGACGGGAACGTGCCGCCCGCCGAGCGGTCCGACGAGCTGGCCACGACGCTCGAGGACGCCGGCGCGGTGCTCCTCGGCAAGACGCAGGTGCCCGAGTTCCTGCTCAACAGCTATTCCGAGAATCGCATGTATCCGCCGGCCCGGAATCCGTTCGCCCTGGACTGCACGCCCGGCGGATCCTCCGGGGGCCAGGCGGCCGCGGTCGCGGCGGGGATCCTGCCGGGTGCGATCGGCTCGGACGGCGGCGGCTCCGTGCGCATCCCCGCCGCCGCGTGCGGTCTCATCGGGCTGAAGCCCAACCGCGGGCGGGTGCCCAGCAGCGACGCGCTGTCCAACGTCGGGCAGCTGGGTGTGAACGGGCCGCTTGCCCGCACCGCCGAGGATGCCGCCCTGCTCATGGACGTGCTGTGCCACACCCCAGGCCGCAACCGGATCCCGCGACCCGTGGCGGCCGTGCCGGAGAACTCCTTCCGCGACGTCGTCCGCGCCGCCCACCGCGGGGATGCTCCCTGGGGCGAGCGGCCCCTGCGGATCGGCGTGACCACGCAGTCCCCGTTCGACGGCACCTACGACGTGCAGGTCTCCCCCGAGGCGCGCACCGCCCTGGACCGCGGCGTGCGGCAGCTCGAGGACCTCGGGCACACGGTGGAGGCCGTGGATCTCGATTTCGATCCCGCCTACCCGGAGGCGTTCTCCGCTCTGTGGACCACCGCGATGGGCCAGCTGCGCCTGGACGGCCGGGAGCACCTGCTCACTGGACTCGCAGGCACCTTCCGAGCCCGCGCCCTGCAGCGCGGGGCCGTGGAGCTCGCGGACGCCGTGGCCGTGCTGCGCGGCATCGAGGCGAGCCTGATCCAGCGCTTCTCGGACCTGGACATGATCCTGACCCCCGCGCTGGCCATGCCGCCCCGGCCCGTCGGGTGGTTCCACGAGGGGTACGACATCGCGGACCCCGCCGGGGCGGACCAGGACTACGAGCGCCAGTGCCGGTACACGCCGTGGACGTCCGTGGTGAACGTGGTGGGGCTGCCCGCCGTCACTTACCCCACCACGTGGGCCGTTCCCGCCTCGGGCGACTACCCCGGGCCCGTGCCCATGGGCGCCCAGCTGATCGGCAGGCCGTCCTCGGAGGCCTCGCTGCTCGCGCTCGTGGCCCAGCTGGACCCGGCGACGACGCCGCACGCGCGCCTCGTCGCCTGACGGAACGCGGATTCGGGACTAGGTTGGTGCCATGACCAACCGTGCGGGCACCGTCGCCCTACCCAGTGACCTCGTGGACATCGACCAGCTCCTGGCCGCGTACTTCGACCGCGTCCCGGACGCGGGCGATCCGGACCAGCGCGTGGTGTTCGGCACCTCCGGGCACCGCGGGTCCTCGCTGAAGACCTCGTTCAACGAGAACCACATTGCAGCGATCACCCAGGCGATCGTGGAGTACCGCACGGCGCAGGGCATCACCGGGCCCCTGTTCATGGGCAAGGACACGCACGCGCTGTCCGGGCCCGCGCAGGACACCGCGCTGCAGGTGCTCGCCGCCAACGGTGTGCGCACCCTGCTGGACTCCCGTGACGGCTTCACCCCCACCCCGGCGCTGTCCCACGCGATCCTCACGTACAACGGCGAGGGCCACGAGGACCGGGCGGACGGCATCGTCATCACCCCGTCCCACAACCCGCCCACGGACGGCGGCTTCAAGTACAACCCCCCGCACGGCGGCCCCGCGGACACGGACGCCACCGAGTGGATCGCCAACCGCGCCAACGACCTCATCGCGGCGGGCCTCGACGGTGTGAAGCGGGTGCCCCTGGAGGAGGCCGCCGCGGCGGAGACCACGGGGACCTTCGACTTCCTGGACAGCTACGTGTCCGCGCTGCCGCAGATCATCGACCTCGACGCCATCAAGGAGTCCGGGCTGCACATCGGCGCGGACCCCATGGGCTCCGCCTCCGTGGCGTACTGGGAGGAAATTGGCCGGCGCTTCGGCCTGAACCTCGACGTGGTGAACCCCACCGTTGACCCCCAGTGGGCGTTCATGACCCTGGACTGGGACGAGAAGATCCGCATGGACTGCTCCTCCCCGTTCGCCATGGCGTCCCTGATCGGCAACCGGGACCGGTACGACATCGCCACGGGCAACGACGCCGACAGCGACCGCCACGGCATCGTCACCCCGGACGCCGGGCTGATGAACCCCAACCACTACCTCGCGGTGGCCATCGACTACCTCTACCGCAACCGCGGGGGCTGGCGAGAGGACGCCGGGGTGGGCAAGACCCTGGTCTCCTCCTCGATCATCGACCGCGTCGCCGAGTCCCTGGGGCGGCGGCTGGACGAGGTGCCGGTGGGCTTCAAGTGGTTCGTCCCCGGTCTGCTGGACGGCTCCATCGGCTTCGGCGGCGAGGAGTCCGCCGGTGCGTCCTTCCTGCGGATGGACGGCTCCGCGTGGACCACGGACAAGGACGGCATCATCATGGCGCTGCTCGCCGCGGAGATCACCGCCCGCACCGGCAAGACGCCGTCCCAGCGCTACCGCGAGCTCACCGAGCAGTTCGGCGACCCCGTCTACCAGCGCATCGACGCCCCCGCGAACCGTGAGCAGAAGGCCGCGCTGAAGAAGCTCTCCCCCGAGCAGGTCACGGCGGACACGCTGGCTGGCGAGCCCATCACCGCCAAGCTCACGGAGGCACCCGGCAACGGTGCACCCGTGGGCGGGCTCAAGGTCACCACCGAGAACGCGTGGTTCGCCGCCCGGCCCTCCGGCACGGAGGACGTCTACAAGATCTACGCCGAGTCCTTCAAGGGCGAGGAGCACCTCAAGCGCGTGCAGCAGGAGGCCAAGGCGCTCGTGGACTCCGTGATCGGCTGATCCACCTCGTGTCACCCGGCACGGGGCCGTCGTGCAGGACCTTGTCCCGCGCGGCGGCCCCGCGGCGTCGTCGGCCCCGGATGGTGCAGACGACGCCGCGCTAGCGGACCGGGTCCTGCGGGTCCCACGCCCGGGCGTAGAAGTGCGCGGAGCGCGAGTCCAGGAGATCGGCATAGTCGGCGGGGTCCATGCTCTGGGCCGAGTTCTCGGGCGCGTCCTCGCGACGCACGGAGACGCCGAGGCCCGCCGAGCCGTCCTGCAGGCTCAGACCGGCCGCCTCGAGCAGCGTGGGGAACATGCTCAGCTGGTCCGCGCCCGCGCGCAGGGGCGTGCTCGCGTCCTCGCCCGGAATCCACACGCGGTTGAAGATCGTGCGGTTCGGGTGGTGGTCCAGCTGCTCGTGGAACGCGTCCCCGGCGCTCATGTGCTTGAGGTGGTCTCCCATGACCACCACGGCGGTGTCCTGGAGATATCCCTGGGACTTCATGTAGTCCACGAAGCCCGCCACCTGGGTCATGGAGCACGCGAAGACGGACGTGACCTCGTTCTCGGTGTCCACGTCGCACGAGTCGTACACGTGCACCGGTTCGTGGGTGTCCAGGGTCAGCATGGAGAGGTTGAAGGGCTGGCCGGTGCGCTCGGCGTCCGCGTGCAGGCGGTCGATCTCGTCCCGGGCGTTGGCGAGTAGGCGCTCGTCACTGAGCCCCCAGTCCCCACGGAAGTTCTCCGGCGACTCCCCGGCGGCACGCCAGTCCTCGAGGCCCTTGTCCACGGTGTAGCCGTGGCTCTGCAGGAACGTGTCCTTGCCGGCGAAGGAGGAGTTCGCCCCGCCCAGGAAAGCGTTCGTGTAGCCGTGGTCCTGCAGGACGTCCCCCAGGCACGTGAGACCGCCCAGGTACTGGTCCATGCCGGCGCCGATGTCGCTCGCGCTCACTCCCGTGCCGGAGGTCTTCAGGGGAACCCCGCACTGCGTGGACGCCAGGCCGGCCATGGTCCACCCGCCGCCCTCGTACTGCTGGAAGTTCTCGACGCTGCGCCAGCCCGCCTCCGGGGAGGTCGCCTTCTCGAGGCTCGCGAAGGCGTCCTTCTCGAAGAGCTGGTCGTCCGCGAGGGTCGCCTCACCGGACTCGAGGTAGATGACCACCAGGTTGCGCTTGCCGGAGTCGTCGGTGACCGTGGGCTGCACGTAGCGCTCGCCCACGTCGTGGGCCGAGGTGGCGGACTTGACGTACTGGCGCAGGCTCACGGCGGACGCGAAGGTCGCCGAGCCGGTGAGGACCACCGCCGCCACCGCGAGGGCCGACGCCGAGCGCACGGCCACCCGGGACGTGGAGGTCTGCCGGGTGCGCTGTTCCCTGCGGCGCCACAGCCGCAGCGCCACCGCAATGCCCACCGTCAGCAGCACGGGCAGCACCCCGATCACCAGCACCGAGACCCACACGACGGAGCCTCCCCCGCCGTCGGTCTGCACCGCCACGAGGTTCATGAACATCTGGCCCACGGAGATCTGACCCCAGTAGTGCCGGATGACGGCCGCCGCCGCGAATAGGGCGAAACCCGCCCAGACCAGCAGGTAGATCACACCGTGGACCAGCAGCCCGCCCATCCGTCTGCTCGCGCGAAGCCATCGCTCGGGCATCTCCCGCACCTCGTGTTCCTCCGTCGTCCGGCGCCGTCCCGCGGCCCCGCAGGCGCTGTCATCCCGTGATGCCGGGCGCAACCTCCATGTCAAAGACTGTTCAAGCCTAGGACACATTGCCGTCAGGTGATATTCACCGCGCGGAGGTGTTCGTCACCCGGGAGCGCACACGGCACTGACGTCGTGCGTCGTGGGTTCCGCGCGTCAGAGGTTCCGCGCGGCTGTGACGTCGTGTGACGGGGGTGGCACCCCGGGCTGCGGCGGCGCGCCGTGCCCCTCGCTGCGCGCTGCCGATCCCTGCGCCCCTCTTTGCCCCCGACCGGGCACCCCGGTGCATCATGGAGGGTCCCCACCGACTCTCCGCGAAAGGTTCCCGTGTCCGAGACCCGGCCCAGCACCGCACCCGACCACATCGCCAGCAGCACGGGCACCAGCACCGGCGGCAAGCCCCTCGAAGTCCGGGCGGGGCACCACGAGCTGGTCATCCGTGGCCGGTACGAGACGCTGTCGATCGTCAACGACATCCTGATCGGTGTCATCTTCGTGGTCGGCTCGTTCCTGTTCTTCAGCGACTCGACCGCCTACACCGCCACGTGGCTCTTCGTGGTGGGCAGCGTGCTCATGCTCATCCGCCCGAGCATCCGCATCACCCGTCGCGTGCACCTGCAGCGGATCTCACCCCAGAATCCCCCGGAGAACTCCCGGGACTTCTGAGGTCCGCGCCGCCGGGCGCCCTGGGGTTGGCCCGGGGTCTGGTTCAGTGGCGCCTGGTTCAGCGGCACCTGCCTCAGCGGGGTCCGTCCACGCGGTGGACCCACACAGCCTCGGCCACCAGGATGCCCAGGTCCGTGTCCTGCGCGGCCTCCCGCACGGCGTCGTCGACGACGACGCCGCGGCCCCGCTGCCCCGCGCGCGGCACCACGTGCACCCGCACGGTTCCGGGATCCGTCCGCTCGCCGGAGACCCGGAGCACGGAACCGGGGCCGATGCCCGCGCGGCTGAGCACCCGCAGCGTCTCCGGGTCCTCGTCCGAGACCCGCGCGACCCGCGCGTGCGCCGGGCCAGCCACGTCCGGGAGGGGAACCGCCGGGGGTGGGGTGACCGCGCCGTCGGGCGAGGGAATGGTGTCCCCGTGGGGGTCTGTGCGCGGGTGCCCGAGCTTGGCGTCCAGACCGTCGATGAAACGGTCGGTGACGGCGTGCTCCAGGACCTCCGCCTCGTCGTGCACCTCGTCCCACGTGTACCCCAGCTCGGTGGCGAGGAACATCTCCAGGATCCGGTGCCTGCGCACCATGTGCACGGCCACCGCGCGGCCCTGCTCCGTCAGCTCCACGACACCGTAGGCGGGCCGCGTCACCAGCCCCTGTGCGGTCAGCTTCTTCAGCGCCTCGGAGACGGTTGACGCAGCCAGCCCCATCCGCGCCGCGAGTGACGTGGTGGTGACCCGCTCGGGCTCCCACTCGCCCAGGCGCCAGATGGTCTTCAGGTAGTCCTGGGTGACGGAGCTCAGTTCGGCGGGGTGCACGGGTTCAGGGTACCGAGCCGGCGCGCGTCGCGCCCCGGCTCGTGGCCGACGGTCCCGCGCGCACGGCTCCAGCCCATGTGCGCCGGGCCCGCCCAGGCCGCTGGCACTCGCAGTCTCGCGTGCCGTCCCAGCCCTGGCTGCTGCGGGTCCGGCTCGCCCGTCTCCCGCTCCGCGAGGTGGGGTGGCGCGCGGGAGCCGGGGTGCGGCGTCGTCGTCATCTCCCGCGGCCGACGACGCCGCGCTCATGCTCGCGGCTGCGGTGCCCGGTCCTCGTGCGGCGTAGAGCCGTCCTGCCCACCCGCGCTGACCAGCGCGGTGCACTCGTCCCGGACCTCCAGGCCACGGCGCACCTCGTCCAGGGCGGGCTCCAGGAAGGTGGTGCGGTAGGTGGCGTCCGTGCCGATGCTCACGATGAAGTTCAGGGCGCTGAACGCGCTCAGCACCAGGCACACCTGCACCAGGGGCTGCGTGACGGGCAGGTTCGCGAAGATGCCGCCGAACTGGATGGGCGGGCTGCCGATCCACTGGGTGGCCGTCACCGGGGAGACCGACAGCACCCCGAAGACCACGTAGAAGACGAAGACCACCACGGCCAGCAGCGTCACCTGGATGAGGCTGATGGACACGCACATGACCGTGATGTTGGCCCGCTCCAGGGGGCGCAGGTCGCGGCCATCCTCGCGGGCGTCGTAGGTGCGGATGATGTCGGAGATCTCGTCCTTGGCGTTCAGCGTGGCCAGGGCGATGCCCAGCGCGCACATCACGCCCACCACGGCCCACGTGCGTCCCATGGACAGCTGCGCGACGACCTGCCAGATCTCCGCGTTGAAGAACGAGAACAGCAGCGCGAGCATGAGGATGGGCAGCACCCGCCCCACCATCGAGCCCAGGTGGCTCAGCTCCCGCGCCGCACGCCGGGACGCCCAGGACGTCACGTCCCCCACGCCCCAGTACGTGGCCAGCAGGATGAGTGCCACCACGATCACGCCGTCGCTGAAACGCACCTTCAGATCCCCGGTGTCCAGCAGCGGCAGCCCCAGCAGCGCCACCACCAGGGCCACCCCGAGCACCGAGCCGACCACGTCCGGTGTGTGCCGCAGGATCACGTGCAGCAGCCACCAGCCCACCGGGAAGAACGCCAGCACGAGCATCCCGGCACCCACCGCGAGCGCCTCCGTGTCACTGGTCGGGAGAGGACCCTCATCCGTGACCTCCTGGAGGCCCTCGGCCATGAGGTTGATGCCGAGGAAGACGATCAGCGCCGCGAACAGCGCCGGCGCGCACCGGGGAACGAGGCCGGCGAGACGGTCCCTCGCCCCGAGGACGAGCGGCAGACCCCGCTGGCGGAGCTCGGTCTGGAGGTCGTGGGCACGCGGCTCTGAGGTCCGCAGGTGACTGGGCATGGGTCCATCTTGGCCCACGGGCCCGCCGGCGACGACGAGCGGCGCGGGACGTGCCCGGGACGGGACCCCTCCGGGGCTGGCTGAGCTCGCGGGACGGGCCTGCGTTAGCGGAGCAAGTGCAGAAAACAGCGTTCAGGTCCGCACTTGCTCCGTTAATGCAGCCGCGGGCCGGGCGCCGCGGGCCTTCGCACCACAAGAAGTGCAGCTTTTGACGGATCCAGGCCCGGAAACGTCACAAGCTGCACTTCATCCGCCAGGGGACGGGCCTGCGTTAACGGAGCAAGTACAGAAAACAGCACCGAAATCCGCACTTGCTCCGTTAATGCAGCAGGCGTCCCCTCACTCGTACGTGTAGAAGCCCCTGCCCGAGTCCATGCCCAGGTAGCCCTTGTCGATGTACTCGGTCTTGACCCGCTCGGCCACCCGCTTCGACTCCTCGGTCCCGGTGTTGAGGTTGATCTGGTAGAGCGTCTCCATGCCCACGTGGTCCAGGATCTGGAACGGGCCGAGCGGCGATCCGGTGGCCGTGCGCCAGGTCTTGTCGATGTCCTCGACCTCCGCCACCCCGTTGATCCACAGGTGGGTGGCCGCACTGAGCAGGGGCACGAGGAGGGTGTTGAGGATGTAGCCCGGCTGCTCCTTCTCCACGTGGATGGGCACCATGCCGATCTCTCCCGCGAACTGCAGCACGGCGGTCACAGCGGCGGGGTCCGTTCCGGCGTGGCCCATGACCTCGCCGGTGTTGTTGCGCCACACCTCGTTGGCAAAGTGCAGTGCCAGGAACCGCTCCGGGTGGCCCGTGGCGTCCGCGATGGCGCTGGGCAGCAGCGTGGAGGAGTTGGTGCAGAACAGGGTTCCCGACGGCGCCGCCGCCCCGATCTGCGCCCACACCTTCCGCTTGAGCTCGAGGTTCTCGGGCACCGCCTCGATCACGACGTCCGCGTCCGCGAGCGCCGCCGCGAGGTCCGTGGTCTCGCTGAGCCGGGCCCGCGCGGCGTCGAGCTGCTCCGGGGTGGCGGCCATGTCCCGCACATACAGCTGGGAGAGCCGTTCCCACTTGGCGGGCAGCTTGGCCACGATCTCGTCGCTGATGTCGTACACGGTCACGTTCTTGCCGAAGTACGCCGCCTGAAACGCGATCTGCGACCCGAGCACTCCGGATCCGATGACGGTGAGTTTCTGCAGCTCAGCCATGATGGGTTCTCCCACTTCCTCGTGAGTCACACGCGCAGGAGTCGGCCTCCCGCGAGTCCGGGGACCACGGGCGTGGCCCTCGTCACTAACCCTACTCGCCCGTAGGTTTCGCGCCAGGGGACGACGACGCCGCACGGCCACCTCCCGCACGCCCCTCACCTTCGAGCTCAGCACCCAGCGCGGAATAGAATTCCGTGGGCGGCAGGTCCGGGCCGCCACCGACAAGGAGCCCCCATGAGTTCGTCCGTGCCCCCGCCCCAGCCACCGCAGCCGAAGCCCCAGCCGCACGAGTCGCATGAGCCGCCGCAGGCGGAGACCGGCACCGCGCGGAACGGGACGGAAGCACCCGCCCGGCGCGGCGTCGTCGACCGCCTGGGCCTGAACTGGCGCGTGCACGGGGACGGCAAGCACGTGGCCCCCGGAGACGTGGTGACCCCGCGGGAGCGGCTGGCGTGGCCGCGGACCATCTCGATCGGTGCGCAGCACGTGGTGGCGATGTTCGGTGCCACGTTCCTGGTGCCGCTGCTCACGGGCTTCCCGCCGGCCACCACGCTGTTCTTCTCGGGCGTGGGCACGGTGCTGTTCCTGGTCGTCACGGCGGGGCGGGTGCCGAGCTACCTGGGGTCCTCGTTCGCGTTCATCGCCCCGATCACCGCGTCCGTGAACCAGTACGGTCCGGGCGGCGCGCTGGGTGGCGTAATCATGGCGGGCGCCGCGCTGTTCCTCATCGGGCTGCTCGTGCAGATCGCGGGCACCGGGTGGCTGCAGAAGCTCATGCCGCCGGCGGTCACGGGCACCATCGTGGCGCTGATCGGCTTCAACCTGGCCCCGTCCGCCAAGGAGAACTTCACCGCCGCGCCCGTCACCGCGCTGGTAACCCTGGGCTCGATCATCCTGATCTCGGTGCTGTTCCGCGGCCTCCTGGGCCGCCTGTCCATCCTGCTGGGCGTGGTCATCGGCTACCTCACCGCCGTGGTCCGCGGCGAGGTGGACTTCACCTCCATCCAGGCGGCGTGGGACGCGCAGGGGCTCTTCGGCCTCCCTCACTTCCAGTCGCCGGAGTTCCACCTCAACCTCGCCGGATTGTTCATTCCGGTGATCCTGGTGCTGGTCGCGGAGAACATCGGGCACGTGAAGTCCGTGGCGCTGATGACCGGCGATGACCTGGACCACTACACCGGCCGCGCCATCATGTCTGACGGTCTGGCCACCATGATCGCGGGCTCCGGCGGTGGCTCCGGCACCACCACGTACGCGGAGAACATCGGAGTCATGGCCGCCACGCGCGTCTACTCCACGGCCGCGTACTGGGTGGCCGCTCTCGTGGCGATCCTGCTGAGCGTCACCCCCGTGTTCGGCGCGGCGGTCGCGACCGTTCCCCAAGGCGTGCTGGGCGGCGCGGCCACCGTGCTCTACGGCATGATCGGCATGCTGGGCGTGCGGATCTGGGTGCAGAACCGCGTGGACTTCTCCAACCCGGTCAACCTCACCACCGCGGCCATCGCCATGATCGTGGGCATCGGCGACTACACCTGGTCCGTGGCCGGGCTCGACTTCGCCGGCATCGCGCTCGGCACCGCCGCCGCCCTGGTGGTCTACCACCTCATGGCGGCCATCGCGCGCGCCCGCGGCTCCGTGGGCTCGGACCCGCTCACCCCGGACACGTCCCAGAGCCCGTCGCCCCTGGGCTGAGGCTCCGCTGGCCCGTTCTTCCCGACGACGACGCCGTGCCGCCGGCTCCGCGCGCGCCGTCGCCACCGGGCGGCGTCGCCTCTCTCCCGCACACCACGGCGGCCCGCACCTGCTGCCGAGGTCCCGGAACAGCACGACGCCCCGCACACGCTCTCGTGTGCGGGGCGTCGGCATGCCAGTGGCCGTTCGGAAGGGACCGGCCGGATCACACCTTGATCGGCGGCTCCGATTTCTCGTCCGCGACCGAGCGGATGCGGTTCAGGTCCACCTCCGCCGCGGTGGCCGGGTCCCACTGCGGGTTCTTGTCCTTGTCCAACACCATGGCGCGTACACCCTCGATGAAGTCGTGCGAGACCGCGGTGTCCTCCGCCATGCGCAGCTCCCGCTCCAGGCAGGAGACCACGTCCTCGTCCGCCGAACCGCGCTCCAGCAGCTCGAACACGCGGGCCAGGGATGTGGGGCTCATGCCGTCCAGGTCGGACCCGGCCTGCGCCACGACCTCCTCCAGGGTCTCCCCCGAGTAGGCCTGCACGATCTCGTCCCAGCGCCCCAGCAGCTCCGAGGCCGGCGCCTCCTTCCCGAACGAGGACACCGCGGCGTCCACCCCGTCCGAGAGCACCGCCGCCATGAACGCGTCCACGTCCGAGGAGTCGATGTAGGTGTCCGCCAGCCCCAGGGCGATCGCGTCCGCACCGTTGAGACGCACGCCACCCAGCCCCAGGTACCGGGCGACGGCGAGGGACTCGCGGCGCGCGGCGTCGTCGTCGATGGCGGCCCCGGCGCCGCGGGTGACGCGCGGCAGGAACCAGCTGGCCCCCACGTCCGTGAAGAAGCCGATCGCGGTCTCCGGCATGGCCATGACCGTGGTCTCCGTGACGATCCGGTGCGAGCCGTGGACCGAGAGCCCCATGCCGCCGCCCATCACGATCCCGTTCATCATGGCCACGTACGGCTTCGGGTAGTTCGCGATGATCGCGTTCATGGCGTACTCGGTGCCAAACGCGTCCCGGATCTCGTCCTCGTGGCCCTCCAGCGCGGCGGTGCGCACCTCCTTGATGTCTCCGCCCGCGCAGAACGCCTTGGGCAGCTCCGAGCGCACGACCACCTCGGTGATCGCGGGATCGTCGCGCCATATCTGCAGCGCGTTGACGAGCTGGTGGTACATGCTGCGGTTCAGCGCGTTCAGGGCCTTGCCCCGGGTCAGCGTGAGCACCCCGGTGTGCCCCTGGATCTCGGCGCGGACGAGCGATTCTTCGGTTGCCTTCATGCTCCCCATGCTAACGAGGGGTGTCGTGGGCGTCACACGCCGGGCACGACGTCGCCCGCCCGGCTCGAGCGCGCGGCCCCCTGCCCGCGGGTGGTCCGGTACGAGTGGTCCGGCACGAGTGATCGGCTCCGTCCCCCTTTTCGTCGTCGCTGCGAGCGTCCTGGCGCGAGCCGGGCCCTCCGTGCCGGAAGGCGGGCGGTGGTTCGGCGCAGGCGCCCGGTGAGGCAGGGAGCCAGGGGCCCGGCGTCGTCGCCCTCTCGCTCCCGCCCTACCCCGCCGCGAGCCGGCGCGCACCCACGGCCCTCACCGTGGCGACCGTGCACAGCGTCCACGTGCACAGCAGCACGAGACAGACGAGGTCCGAGGCGATCCCGAACGCGCGGACCCCCGTGCCACCCTCGAGCCCGTGCAGGCCCAGGCACACCGTGCCGATGGGGAACGTGAGCGCCCACCAGCCCGGGGAGAACGGCATCCCCCGGCGGAACCCGCGCACGGTCACCACGGTGGCCCACACGATCAGGGGAACGCCGCAACTGAGCATCGCGACCCCGTAGACGTTCGCCACCAGCCCGAGAGTGCCCACGTCCTGCGGCAGCACGAAGTGCTCGGCCCGCACCGCGATCGCCTGCGCGGCCGCGGTGGACTGCCCGACGACGCCCAGCGGGATCCACGCGCTCGTCGCCGCCGCGAGGGGCAGCTCGGCCACCCGCCAGTGGTGGTGGTAGGCCACCGCGAAGACCACGAGCCCCAGCACGAGCGCCAGGAAGAAGCACGCGACCGTGACGATCACCAGCAGCAGCTGGCCGGGCCGGGTCTGCAGGTGCGGGACGAGCGCGGCGCCGGTGGTCGCGGAGACCATGGGCGGCACGATGGGCAGGCCCCACGCCGTGGTGGGCGCGCCGACCTCGCGGCCGATCAGGCGCGCGGCGAACCCCAGGGCGGTGAGGATGCCCAGCACGGTGCCCACGCTCCACAGCACGCCGTCCACGGCCCAGGCCGCCCCGGCGAGCGCGGGCCAGTGCGCGGGCACCACGGTGGCGGTCGCGGAGCCAGTCGAGAGCACGCCCATGGACACCATGCCCCACGCGGCCAGCACGGGGATGTCCCGGATGGTCTCCGCGAACACGGCGGGGCGGCGGGCGATCCGCAGGCCGAAGGCCACGGTCAGCCCCACGAACACCACCCACCCGACCACCAGCAGCACGACGGCGAGCGTCCGGCCGCCCGGCAGGTCCCCGCCGAGCGTCTGGGTCAGGGTCGCCGCGATGCCCGTGCCCATGACGGACCCGTACCACTGCGGACCAGGAGGGGGCACGGCGGCACGGGGCCCGGTGGCGGAGTCCGCACGACGCCGCCCGGCGGGGGTTGCTGCGCCGTCTTCCGCTGTCGGGGAGGTCGAGGTGGCCAGGGACTCTCGGACCTCAACAGGAGAGGCCTTGCCGTCCCCGGGAACCGAGGGGTCGCCGGGCAGGGAGCGGGACGCGGCGTCGTCGTCAGGGGCGGAACCCTCCGCGCGGGCGTCGAGCGGTGCGGGACGTTCGAGGGGTGCTGAACGGTCGTGGAGTGCGGGCATGCGTCCAGGGTCCCGCACCATCCAGCACACCCGGTAGCCCGCGAACCGGCATGGCGGATATATCCTCTGGATGTGTCCACATGGCCGGATGTCACCGCGCTCGAGCTGCTGGTCGCCGTGGCCGACCACGGCAGCCTCGCCGCAGCCGCGCGCGCCGTTGGCACGGCCCAGCCGAACGCCAGCAGATCCATGGCACGCCTCGAACGCTCGCTGGGCGTCACCCTCCTGCACCGCTCGACCCGCGGCTCCACCCTCACCCCGGACGGCCTGGTGGTCACCGAGTGGGCGCGGGACGTGGTGGACGCAGCCCGGCGCCTCGCCGACGGCGTGTCCCTCCTCGCGCGCGACGCCGCCCGCACCGCTCCACTGCGGGTCTCGGCCAGCCAGACCGTCGCGGAGCACCTGCTACCCCGCTGGCTGGCGGAGCTGCGGCGCACGCACCCGGACTCACGCGTGCAGGTGACGGTGCACAACTCGCAGGATGTGGTCCAGGACCTCCGGGACGGCGCGACCGACGTGGGGTTCATCGAGAGCCCCGACCCGCCGCAGGACATGCACCACGAGGTCGTGGCACGGGACGAGCTGGTGCTCGTGACCCACCCGCAGCACCCGTGGGCCCAGCGCGGTCACACCGTCACCGCGGCGGAGCTTGCCGCTGCCGCGCTCATCACCCGCGAGGCCGGGTCCGGCACGCGCACCGCCCTGGACCTGGCGCTCGGGCAGCCGGCGGTGTCCCTGTTCGAGATGCCGAGCAACGCGGCGGTGCGGGTGAGTGTGCAGTCGGGGGCGGCACCGGCGGTGCTGAGCCGGCTCGCCGTGGACGAGACCGTGGCAGCAGGAATACTCATACAGGTCCCCACCGAGCTGCACCTCACGCGGGAGCTGCGCGCCCTGTGGGGCGGCCCGCGCCGCACCCGGGGCCTGGCCGCGGAGCTGATAGCGCTGGCGCAGCGCGCGTGTATTTGGCACCCCGGGCGGGCATCTCTACACCTCAGATTCACGACGCGCGCCCGGCCACCGGCAGGGGGCTCGCGACCTCCGCCCGCAGTGTCCCTGCGGCCTGCCTGTCGTTGCGGCTGCGCACGGCTCACACCACAATCAGTGCATGGCGACCGTTACGCTGCACTATCCCGTTGACCCATCGCGCCTGGATCACCTGCCAGACGCAGAGCTGCTGACGGGTCTCATGATCGACCACGCCGCCGCGCTGGGGTGGTCCCAGGGGTTCGACAGGGAGGACGCGGACGTCTGGTCGTGGCAGATCAACGAGGCTCATTGCATGGCGAACGCCAACGGCACTCTGGTCGCGCTGACCGTGAGCCTTCCCGGCGATCGCAGCATTCTTCCCCCGTTCGCGGGCATCGCAATCCACGCTGACGCCGTGCTGCGGCGCGTGGGGCTCCAGGACCCGTCGAGCATCCTCGTCGGATTCACCCCGGGCGAGACGATTCTGCGCGAGCCCGAGAGGTCAGAGATGCTTCGGCGCGCACCCCTCGGGTCCGAAGCTGACGCCCTGGTGACGCTGTATGCCGCGGGACCCGATGCTCCTGTCCACGCCGACAACCCCACAACGACGGCCGCGATACCCGCCCCCAGCGCGGCGTCGTCGTACTCGCCACTGCTCGCCGGTGCGCTGGAGGAATACGCAACGGATGCATTGACCGATCCGGTGGTTCCGGCGGCCCATCTCTCCCATCTCCCGGCAGAACTGGCCGAGATCAGTGAGCACCCGAGCACGCCCTGGCACGTGGTGGACGCCGTGAACTCGAGCGCGTCGGAGTGGAGCCCGCTGCTGGCCGGAGTCCTGGCCAACTCGGTGATGTTTGCCGCCCAGGAAGCAATGGAGCGGCCCGATGACGCAACTCCGGGGAGCGACACCGCGTCCCTCGTCGCGCGGGTGGCCCGGCGAGGAGCACGAGCAACAACTGAATCTGAGGTGTAGAACCGCCCTGCAAATGGCTCCCCGGGCGGGTATCTCTACACCTCAGATTCACGACGCGCACCCGGCCGCCTGCAGCCTCCGCCCACGGGAGGCACACCGCCCCCCCCAGGGGCGGGCCCCACGGATCAGCCGACCTCCTCCAGCGTGGGCACGTGATCCAGCAGCGAGCGCGTGTACGCGTGGCGGGGGTTTCGCAGGACCGTGTCCGTGGGGCCGTAGTCCACCAGCTTGCCGCGTTCCAGCACCGCGAGCTTGTGCGAGATGTGCCGGGCGAGCGCGATGTTGTGAGTCACGAACAGCATGGCCAGCCCGCGTTCGTGCTGCAGCTCGCGCAGCAGCTCGATCACCGAGGCCTGCACGGAGACGTCCAGCGCGGAGGTGATCTCGTCGCACACCAGCACGGACGGCGCGTTCACCAGGGCGCGGGCCACGGCGGCGCGCTGCCGTTCACCGCCGGAGAGCTCGCCGGGGCGGCGGTCGATGTAGCTGCGCCCCAGCCGCACCGCGTCCAGCGCATCCGCCACCGCGGCCCGCCGCTGCTCACGGTTCATGCCCCCGCCCATCTGCAGCGGCACCTGCAGCGAGTCGCCGATGCTGCGCCGCGGGTTCAGGGACGAGAACGGCGACTGGAACACGTACTGGATCCTGCGCCGCTGCTCGTTGCTCCGCCGCCGCGTGCTGGGCGCAAGCACCTCGCCGTCCAGCAGCACGTCCCCCGTGTAGCCGTCGTTGAGGCCGGCCACGCTGCGGGAGAGCGTGGTCTTGCCGGACCCGGACTCCCCCAGCAGCATCGTGGTCTGCCCGGCCTCCAGCTCCAGGTTGATGCCGTCCAGGATCACCGCCGGCCCGTAGGCCATGCGCAGGTCCCGCAGCCGCACCACCGGCTCGTTCTCCCGCCCGGGCACGACGACGCCGCCCGCGCCCCGTTCGCGCGTCACCGCACGCCCGCCCGCGGCCCGGGTCGCTCCGGGTGCGGTTCCACGGACCGAGGATCCCCGGGCGGGGCCCGACGGCTCGGGCCGGGTCGGTTCCCCTGTGCTGTCGGCGAGGCCGAGTCCTGCCGCTGCGCCAGCCTCCGCGGACGTCGCAACGGCCTCCTGTCCAGAAGGCGCCGGGTCGGGCGCGTCGGCTCGAGGCGTGGACACGGCGTCGTCCGCGGTGAAGTGGGTGGCCGCGGAACGGCCGTCGTCCCACGGCGCCCGCACGGAGGCGAGGGGGCTGACCGCGGGGCCGCCGCCCATGACACGGGCACCCTGCATGTCCGGGACGGCCGCCAGCAACGAGCGCGTGTACGGGTGCTCGGGGTGGCGCAGCACCCGCTCCGCGGGACCGTCCTCCACGATCTGCCCGTGCAGCATCACGGCGACGTCGTTGGCGACCTGCGCGACCACGGCGAGGTCGTGGGTGATGTAGAGCCCGGCGACGTCGTGCTTGGTGGTCAGCTGGTAGATGGTCTTGAGCACGAGGTCCTGTGTGGCCACGTCCAGACCGGTGGTGGGCTCGTCCAGGATGATGACGGCGGGCCGGCACGCGAATGCCATGGCGATGCCGATGCGCTGCTGCTGCCCGCCGGAGAGCTGGTGCGGGAAGCGGCGCTGGTAGGCGCTGTCGCTCGGCAGGCCCACCTCGCTGAGCACCTCGGCCACGCGGGCGTCGCGCTCCCGGGCGTTGCGGCCGAACTCGTGGGCGCGCAGCACCTCCGCGATCTGCTCCCCCACGCGCAGCGACCCGTTCAGGGACAGCGCCGGGTCCTGGGGGACGTAGGCGATGGTGCCGCCGCGCAGCTGCCGCATCTGCTTCTCGGACAGCGTGAGCAGGTCCACGGCGTCCCGGTGGAAGCGGGACGCCCCCTCCTGCAGCTCCACGGTGCCGCCGCGCAGCTCCAGCCCCGAGCGCAGGTGGTTCATGCACGCGAGCGCCGCGGTGGTCTTGCCGGACCCGGACTCCCCCACAAGGGCGAGGATCCGCCCGGGGCGCAGCCGGAAGCTGACGTCGTCCAGGATCAGCCCGCCGTCCACGACGCCCAGGCTCAGGTGCTCCACCGCGATCGCGGTCTCCACCGTGGCCTTCGGAACGACGGACGCGCGGCCCTCCGCGCGGGCCCTCTGCTCTGACTTCCTCATCACGACCTCTTCTCCCCGGTGTCCCCGACATCTGCGGTGCCCGCAGCGTCTGCGGTGCTCCCGGCGTCTGCGCTGCCCCCGGCGTCTTTGCTGCTCGAGCGGCCTGCCCGGTCTGAACCTCCTGCGCTGCCCGTGCCGCCCGCGGGGTTCTCAGCGCCGGTCGACGCCGCCCGCTCGGCCGCCTTCTTCCGGGGTCGCCGGGACGATGTGGAGGCCACCCGCCCCGCCGAGGCACCGGCCACGGCGTCGGCGATCAGGTTGGTGCCCACCGTGAGCACCGCGATCGCGAGCACGGGCAGGATCACGCCCCACGGCTGCAGGGACAGGGCGATCCGGTTCTCGTTGATCATCAGGCCCCAGTCCGGGGTGGGCGGCTGCATACCCAGGCCCAGGAAGGACAGCGAGGCCACCGCACCGATCGAGTAGGTCAGGCGCAGCCCCACCTCCACCATGAGCGGGCCCATGATGTTGGGGACCACGTCCCGGGTGAGGATCTTCCACTGCGGCACGGCGTACATCTGGGAGGCGAGCACGTAGTCCTCGGCCACCACCCCGGCGGTCGCCGCGCGGATCACGCGAGCCACGCGCGGTGCGTGGGTCACGCCGATCACGAGCACGAGCACCCACCCCTGCGGGCCCAGCACGGTCACGGCCAGCAGCGCGAACACGAGCTGCGGGATGGCCAGCAGCACGTCCCCGCAGCGCATGATCACGGCGTCCAGCCAGCCGCCACGGAACGCGGCGAGCATGCCCAGCACGGCACCGAGCCCCACGCCCAGCACGGTGGCGAGCGCCGAGTACAGCAGCAGCCGCCAGCCGCCGGCCAGGAAGCGGGAGAGCACGTCCCGGCCCAGGTTGTCGGTGCCGAAGATCCCGCCCTGGAACGGTTTGCCCGCGAACGAGTTGGGGGTGTGCCCGGTCCAGGCCGGCACCACGAAGGGCCCCAGCATGGCCAGCACGAGCACGATCCCTGTGAGCACGAAGCCCAGCTTCGCGGCGGGCTGGGAGAGCACGCGCCGCCCGAAGGACGCCGGCCGGGCGTCCCCCCGGGACGCGGAGTGGTCGAAGTCCGGGGCAGTTCCGGCGTCCCCCGAGCTGGTGGCGGCGCCGCGGGCGCCCTCGGCGCCGTCGCCCGCTGCGAGGGCGTCCTCGGCCACCACGACGTCGCTCGCGGCCGAGGTGCCCCCGGTCTCCCGGGACTGGTGGTCCGTTCTGTCCTGCGCGCTCATGAGTGGGACTCCGTCCGCAGCTTGGGGTTGGCGAGGATCCCGACCACGTCCGCGATCAGGTTCACCACCACGTAGAAGGCGGCGATGATCATGGACAGCGCCTGGACCACCTGCACGTCACGGGTGTTCACGGCGTCCACCATGGCCTGGCCGAGCCCGGGGTAGCGGAAGAGGAACTCGACCACCACGATGCCCCCGGCGAGCCACGCGAGCTGCATGGCCACCACCTGGGCCACGGGGCCGACGGCGTGCGGCAGCGCGTGCTTGAAGATCACCTGGCGCTCGGGCAGCCCCTTGAGCCGGGCCATCTCCACGTACCCGGAGTCCAGGACGTCGATCATGGTGGTGCGGGTCATCCGGATCATGTAGGGCACGACCACGAGGATCAGGGTGAGGGACGGCAGGATCAGCTGCAGGGGGTAGTCCCAGACCTTCATGCCGGGTGCGGCCATGGTGACCGAGGGCAGCAGCGTGAAGACCGTGGTGGACAGCAGGGTGGTCAGCACCACGCCGATCACGAACTCGGGCAGGGCCGCGAGCACCAGCGAGAAGCCGGTGAGCGCCTGGTCCGAGGCGCGGCCGGGGCGCATGGCGGACCACGTGCCGAGCAGCAGTCCCACGGGGATCGCGATCACGGCGGCGATCACCATGAGCACGAGCGAGGCCGAGACCTTGCTCCCGAGCAGGGCGTTCACCGACCCGCCCGTGGCCGCGGAAGTTCCCAGGTCCCCCACGAACAGCCCGCCCAGCCACGTGAGGTAGCGGACGTACCAGGGATCGTTGAGCTGCAACTGCTCCCGCAGCGCGGCCAGCCGTTCCGGCGTGGCCTGCTGCCCCAGGATGGCCTGGGCCGGATCTCCCGGGAGCAGGAGGGTGAAGACGAACACCAGCAGGGACACGGCCAGCAGCACGAAGACCGAGACCCCCAGCCGTTTCAGGATCATGGCAGTCACGCGATCACTTCCCTTCCTGGTCGATCCACAGGTGGCGCATGTGGAAACCGCACACCGGCATGCCGATGCGGTGCGCGAAGCCGCCGCCCACGTAGTTCTGGTAGGCGTCCGCCTGGTTGAAGAACCCCCACGCGATGTACCCGCCCCGCTCGTGGAGCACCTTCTGCGCGTCCTGCATGAGCTGGTTGCGCTGCTTCTCGTCCATCGTGGCGCGGGCCTTCTTGTACAGGGCCCGGAACTCCGGATCCGCCTCGTGGGTCTCGTTGAACGGGGCACCCGGGACGGTGCCCTGCGCGGTCTGGGACAGGAAGTTGCGGGTGTACCAGAAGTCCTGCGAGAAGGGGTACTTCAGGTACCCGTCCCCGAAGAACGTGGTGCTGTCCACGCGGCGCAGCTTCACGGTGATCCCGGCCTCGGCCGCCTGCTCCGCGAAGACCTGGGCGGCCTCCACGGCCCCGGACTGGATGGGGGCGGTGACGAGCTCGACCTCCAGGCCGTCCGGGTGGCCGGCGTCGGCCAGCAGCTTCTTCGCCTTCGCGACGTCCCGTGCGCGCTGCGGCAGCGTGGGCGTGCCGGGGTCGAACGGCGAGTACATGTCGTTGCCCACCGTGCCGTGGCCGGAGAACACCTGCTCCACCATCTGCTCGCGGTCCACCACCAGACGGAACGCCTGGCGCACGCGCGGGTCGTCGAAGGGCGCGGCGTCCACCCGCATGGTGAACGGCAGCCAGTTTCCGGTCTCCGAGAGCACCGTGTGCAGCCGCGGGTCCGTGTTGACCACGTCCACCAGCGCCAGCGGCAGCTGACCAACCACGTCCACCTGGGTGGAGAGCAGTGCGTTGACCAGTGCGTCCTGGTCGTTGAAGTTCAGCAGGTGGACCTCGTCCACGTAGGGCGGTTCGGTCCAGTAGTCCGGGTTGCGCTTGAGCACGGTCACCTGGCCCGGTTCGAACGAGCCGAGGGTGAAGGGCCCGGTGCCCACGGGTTTGGCGGGGTCGTAGTCCACGGGCACGATCCCCATGGAGTTCTGGGCGATCGAGTCCACCAGGGACGCGTCCGGCTCCTTCAGCTCGAACCGTACGGTGCGATCGTCCACCGCCACGGTGCGCTCGAGCAGGGCGAGCGCGGAGGCACCGGTCTTGGGGTCGTCGGGGTCGGTGATCCGCTTGAACGTGGCCACCACGTCCTGGGGCGTGAGGGGCCTGCCGTCGTGGAAGCGCACCCCCTCCCGCAGCCGGAACACCCATTCCCGCCCGCCCTTGCGGGGCTCCGCGGACTCGGCCAGACCGGGGACCAGTTTGTAGTCGGGGTCGAACTCGTAGAGCCGGTCGTACAGCCCCATCACGCGCCCACCGTCCGCGGTGACCACGGGGGCGTGGGCATCCACGCTGTCGGACGCACCGCCGCCGGTCATACCGACCCGCAGGGTCCCGCCGCGCTTGGGCTCACCGGTGGCCCGGGCCGTGCCCGCCCCGGGCTGGCCCCCGCTGCCGCAGCCGGCGAGCGCCAACGACGCCGCCGCGGCGCCCAGTCCCATGAATCCTCTCCGGGACAGCGCCGAGCGCAGCACGGCGCCCGTGGTGGTGAGCGGTGCAGCCTCGGGCGGGGCCGCTGCGCGGCGGGGCGCGGCCCGTCGTCCGGGTGGCTGGATGGGGGGTGGCACTGGATTCATGGTTCCTCGCAGGCGGCGTGGTCGCGGGCATGGTCGTCGTGCGCAGAGGCAACGACGCAGAGCGGCGGAAGGGGAGGGCGCGACAGCCCCACGCAGGGGATGCCGAGCGGCGCGGAGCCAGCTACGGGATCTTGCTGAGGCGCGCGGCCACCACGCGGTGTCCCCGCAGGGGCGTCTGAGCGGTGAGGCGACGGCGGTAGATCGCGGGCTGCGAGCGGCGTGCACCGCCGCGGCGGGAGGGCATCCCAGTCCCGCCCGGGCGGCCACCGACGGGAAGGACGAGGGCAGGGCTCTGGCGCATGCAGTGCACGTGGCCTCCCTGGGCTCGTCGGAGCGGGTCTCGCGGCGCACGGGGTGCTTGTCAGCCCGTTCGTGGCCTCGATCACGTTCCACGCTACCGTGCCGGGGCACCCGAAGGGGTGAAGCAGAGGACTTCACGGGAACGCGTCGGCCGCTCCTCGCCCGCCGCTGGGGAGGTCACGGGCCGGGGCGGCCGGGCGCCTCCACGCTGCACGGGTCCGTGCCGACGTCGGCGCTGAGCGTCAGAGCGAGGGGTCAGCCCTGGGCCTCGGTCCTGGGGCTCAGTCCTGGGAGTCCGGCGGCCACTGGCCCCGGCGGAGGAGCACGTCCCGGAGCAGGTCCGCGCGGTCGGTGATCAGCCCGTCCACCCCGAGGTCCAGCAGCCGGTCCATGTCCGCGGGCTCGTTGACGGTCCACACCTGCACGCGCAGCCCCTCCCGGTGGGCGAGGTCCAGGAACTGGCGGGTCACGATCCGCACGGTCACCCGCCGCCCCAGGGGCAGCTCGAGGGTGTGCCGTTCCGGCAGCTGGAGGGTGTCGAAGGGGGCGACGACGCGGGACCACGCTGCCCGGTGCGCCGCCCACAGGGCGTGCGCGATCCGCGGGGAGACCCTGTCCGTGAGGGGTGCGACCGCCGCGACGGCGAGGAACCCCGCCATGCCGAGCGTCCCCGCGGAGGTCTTGACGCGCCGCCCGGTGAGCCGGGAGAGCGCGGCGAGCGTGCGGCGTCGTCGTGACTCGGAGAAGGACGTGACGCGCACGCGGTCCGCGGCGCCCTCCCGTGCGAGGACCTCGGGCAGGGCGGCCACGGAGGCCTCGTCCTTGACGTCAATGTTCAGGCGCGCGTCCGGCAGCGCGCGCAGCAGCTCCTCGAGCGTGGGGATGCCGTGCTCGCCGCCGATCCGCAGCTCGCGCAGCTGCTCCCACGCGAGGTCGTTGACCGCGCCGGTGGTGCCCGTGACGCGCTCCAGCGTGGGGTCGTGGAACGCCACGACCACGCCGTCCCGGGTGGTGTGCACGTCCGTCTCCAGCCACACGAATCCGAGTTCCGCGGCCGCCTCGAACGCCGCGAGGGTGTTCTCGTGGCCGTCCGGGGAGAAGCCGCGGTGGGCCAGGGCGGCCGGGTTCCGGCGCCCGGGACCCGGCACATGATCGGGACGCGACGCCGCCGCGGGACTCTCAGGCACGGTCGGTCTCCTTCTCTCCATCGTGGCGGCGGGCACCTTCAGGGGCACGGTCGTCGGCGCGATCACGGGTGCGGTCGTCGGCACCGTCACGGGCTCTGTCGCCGGAGACCGAGGCGAGGTACTCCTCAATCACCTGCGCCACGCCGTCCTCCGTGAACGCGGGCGCGGTGCGGGGCACCGCCGCGACCACGCCGGGATGCCCGTCCGCCATCGCGTAGCCGCGCCCGGCCCACGTGAGCATCTCGAGGTCGTTGGGCATGTCTCCGAAGGCCATCACCTCGGCGCTGGAGATGCCGAGCTCGGCGGCGAAGCGTTCCAGCGTCCGCGCCTTGGTCAGTCCGCGCTGGCCCATCTCCACGAGCGGGGCGGCGGCCACGGAGTGGGTCACGGACAGCCGGTCCCCCACGATCTCCCGGACGCGCTCGAAGTACGCGGCGGGATCGGCGTCGTCCAGCTTGGCCAGCAGCTTGACCACCTCCGTGCCCGGGGTCAGCGACTCGGTGAGCGGGGCCTCCGTGATGCCCTCGATCTCCATGCGGTCGGTGCGTGACCAGCCGAGGTCCGTGTGCACGGTGTCCAGGGTCTCCGCGGCGAACAGCGAGCCGGGGCAGGCACGGGTGATGTCCTCGACCACGGGAACGGCATCGCCCACGTCGAACACGCTCGCCTCCAGGATCCGCTCGGTCCCGGGGTCGTAGATCACGGCGCCGTTGGAGCAGATGACCACGCCGACGTCGTCGAGCTGCTCGTGCAGCGGGTGCAGCCAGCGCGAGGGGCGCCCGGTCACGAAGACCACCTGGATCCCGGCGTCCCGCGCGGCGGTGATGGCCGCGACGGTACGGGGCCGGAAGCGGAAGTCGTGACCGAGCACCGTCCCGTCCAGGTCGCTCGCGATCAGACGGACGGGCGGCTCGGAAGGCCCTGTGTGCTCCGGCACGCGCGCTCAGGCCACTTCGTAGACGGGCGTGAGGAACGCCCGCCCGATGGCGTGCGAGAAGAGGTTGAAGTTCACCACGGCGGGGCTCGAGCTCTCGTCCACCTCCAGCTCGGGGACGTCCACCGCGGTCACGCAGATGATGTAGCGGTGCGGGCCGTGGCCCTCGGGAGGCGCGGCACCCAGGTACTCGTCGGTGCCGCCGTCGTTGCGCTGCTTCACGGCACCCTTCGGGGGGTTCGACGCCGCCCCGGTCGCCAGTTCCGTCACGTCCGCCGGGATGTTGGACAGGCACCAGTGCCAGAACCCGCTGGGGGTGGGGGCGTCCGGGTCGAACATCGTGACCACGTAGGACTTCGTGCCCTCGGGAGCGCCGCTCCAGGACAGCTGCGGGGAGACGTCCTCTCCCCCGGCGCCCATGATCCCGGAGACCTGGGGCGTGGCGAACGTGGCGCCCTCCGTCACGTCCGTGGACGTCACGGTGAACTCGGGGAGCTCGGGCAGGTCGGCGTAGGGGTGGCGGTCGTACATGACGGTGTTCCTCTCGTCGTGCGGATCGGGCTTCTGATGACCGGGCGGGGCCGCAAGGATGTGGGCCCCAGCAGTGCGGGCCGCCACGGAGTGGGCCCCGGCGGGTCAGGAGGTGACGGGCAGGTCCTCGCGCGTGGGCAGGTCCGCCCCGGCGCGGGAGACGGTGACCCCGGCGGCGGCCGCGGCGTAGAGCAGCAACTCGGTGACCTCGTCCGCGCTGAGCTCCTCCAGGGACGTGGCCGCGGAGGCGCCCAGGATCTCGCGGTCCGCGAGGGCGGAGAGCAGCGCGGCCATGAAGGAGTCCCCGGCGCCCACGGTGTCCGCGACGGTGACGTGCGCGGCCGGGACGGACACGCCGTCGGACCCGGTGCCTCGGTTCACGGCCCACGGGCCCTGACCGCCGCGGGTGACCACCACTAGACGGGGCCCGGCCTTGAGCCAGGCGCGCGCGGTCTCCTCGACGCTGCGGTGCGGGTAGAGCCAGAGCAGGTCCTCGTCCGAGGCCTTGACCACGTGGGACAGCGCGACGATCCGCTCCGCCCGGGCGCGCGCATCGGAGGAGTCCGGGATGATCGTGGGGCGGCAGTTGGGGTCGTAGGAGACCAGGGCGGTGCGCTGCGCGCGCTCCACGGCCTCGCCCACCACGGTGGCGCCGGGTTCGAGCATCGCGCCGATCGAGCCCACGTGCAGCAGGGAGGTGTCCTCCAGCAGTTCGTCGATCCGCGCGGAGTCCACGTCCAGGGACCAGTCCAGCTGGAAGTCGTAGGTGGCCGCACCGTGCTCGTCCAGGTTCGCCTGGGCCACGGAGGTGGGGCGGGCGTCCGCCTCGAACGGCAGCGCCACACCGTTGCCGCGCAGGTGCTCCACCACCTGGTGGCCGTAGTCGTCCTGCCCGTAGCGGCCCAGGAACTGGACCTCCTGGCCCAGCCGGGCGAGTCCCACGGCCACGTTCATGGGGCTTCCGCCCACGTGCGCGCGGGGTTCTGCGCCGCTGCGGGACACCACGTCCACGAGGGCCTCGCCGATCACCGTCAACATGGCACCACGGTAGCAAAAGGGGGCGCCCGTGACCCGGCTGTGGAGGACCGCGCGCATGGGCAGGGCACGTGCGGGACGTCCGACCACGACGTCGAGCCCGGACGGCCCGTTCGGGCCGCTCCCTCGGGCGGGGCGCTCGAGTGGCGGCGTTTCGACGTCGTGCCCAGACCATGCCACCCCCGGGCCACCTGTGGGGGCCGCGGCGTCATCCTGCGGCACAGATCGGGGCCGCCCCCGCGGACCCGTAAACTGGGCGGCGACGAGCAGCGCCGCTCACGAGGCGCGCCACCCCGCCAGTCCGCGCACCGTCGCGCGACTCCAAGACGGCCCAGACGACGACGTCCCGGGCCGAGGAAGAAGGTTGCTCATGAGCGCCACCTGGTCCGAACGAGAAGCCCTCGCCGAGCAGCTGGTCCCCCTGGTGGGGCAGCTGCACCGCAACAACAAGGTTGTCACCACCGTGTTCGGGCGCTCCCTGGTGCACAAGTCCGTCACGGACATCATCAAGGTCCACCGCTTCGCGCGCCGCATCCTGGGCGAGGAGCTGCCCCTGGACAGGACCCTGGAGATCGTCACGGCCCTGGGCGGCCTGGACCTGGGCGCCTGCAACGTGGACGTCGCCAAGCTCTACCAGGGCTTCTCGGAGTCCGGCGCCACGGACCTGGACGCGTACCTGCGCGAGGCGCTCGCCCCCGCGGTGGGCCAGCACGGCAGCAACGACGCCGAGACCCGGGACGTGGTGCTCTACGGCTTCGGCCGCATCGGCCGGCTGCTCGCGCGCATCCTGCTCAACCGCAACGACGGCACGGGCCTGAACCTGCGCGCCGTCGTGGTGCGCAAGAAGCCCGGAAACGACCTCGTCAAGCGCGCCTCGCTGCTGCGCCGCGACTCCGTGCACGGCTCCTTCGACGGCACCATCACGGTGGACGAGGAGAACAACGTGATCACCGCCAACGGCGTGCCGATCCAGTTCATCTACGCGAACTCCCCCTCGGAGATCGACTACACCGAGTACGGCATCCACGACGCCCTGGTGGTGGACAACACCGGCGTGTGGCGTGACGAGGAGGGCCTCTCCCAGCACCTGCAGGCCAAGGGCGTGGGCAAGGTGCTGCTCACCGCCCCCGGCAAGGGCGAGATGAAGAACATCGTGTGCGGCGTCAACGACAAGGACATCTCCCCGGAGGACACCATCCTCTCCGCGGCGTCCTGCACCACGAACGCGATCACCCCGGTCATCAAGGTCCTCAACGACGAGTACGGGATCGTGCAGGGCCACGTGGAGACCGTGCACTCCTACACGAACGACCAGAACCTGATCGACAACTGGCACAAGGGCGACCGCCGCGGCCGCTCCGCCGCCATGAACATGGTGATCACGGAGACCGGTGCCGCGAAGGCCGTGGCCAAGGCCCTGCCCGTGATGCAGGGCAAGCTCACTGGCAACGCGATCCGCGTTCCCACCCCGGACGTGTCCATGGCCATCCTGAACCTCCAGCTGGAGAACGCCCCGGCGGACAAGGACCAGGTCAACGCGTTCCTCAAGGACATGTCCCTGAACTCGCCCCTGCGCAAGCAGATCGACTACGTGGACTCCCCGGACGTCGTCTCCACGGACCTCGTGGGCTCCCGCCGCGCCGGTGTGGTGGACGGGCTCGCGACCATCGTGAACAACAACTCCGTGGTCCTCTACGTCTGGTACGACAACGAGTTCGGCTACTCGTGCCAGGTGGTGCGCGTCATGGCCCGCATGGCGGACATCTCCATGCTGCAGCTGCCGTAGCCAGCCCTTTCGCGGCAGTGCCCCGGCACGACGGCGCCCGGTGACCTTCCCCGCGGAGGGTCGCCGGGCGCCGTCGTCGGTGGTCACGGGGGCCGCCGGCCTCCGTCCTCTCAGGACGTCCCGTCAGGAGGTCGCGGAGCGGCTGACCTCGCCGATCGCGTTGAGCCCGAACATGGGCGTGCCGTTGACTCGGTGGTCGCCCACGATGCGCGCCTTGTAGATCACCGGGTTGTGCGTGGCGATGGTGCGGGCGTTGCGCCAGAACCGGTCCAGGGCCTTGGAGCGGGACACGGCCGAGGCGCCCAGGACGTCGAAGATCCCGTCCGTGACGTCCTTGACCAGCCCCGGGACCACCACGTGGGCCTGGGCCACGGCGAGCTCGCACGCGTTCGTCAGCTCCTCGGGGTCCGTGATCCGGGGGTCCTGGCCGAGAACGCCCACGGCGGCGTCGACGTCGCGCGCGGCTTGCAGCACGATGGCGCGCGCCGCGGCCGCCTGGGCACTGAGTTCGCCCACGCGCTGCAGGACCTGGGGGTCCTCGCGGGTCACCGCACCGTTGCCGGTGTTGAAGCCGCGGGTCCGGGCGCGCACCTGATCCGCCGCGGCGGTCGCGGCGGCCACCGCGATGCCCGCCTCCACCGAGAGCAGCACCAGCTGGAAGACCGCGGTCTCCTGCGTGCTGCGACCGTCCCTGTTCCGCACGTTCTCCGCCGGCACCCGGACACCGCGGAAGTGGGTGGTCCCCGTGCCTGTGAGCTGCTGCCCGAAGCCGTCCCAGTCGTCGACCATCTCCACGCCGTCCCAGTCGCTGCCCACGAGCGCGTGGGAGCGGGCCTCCTGTCTGGGGATCTGCGCGGTGACCTGGATCCAGTCCGAGAAGATCGACCCGGTCGAGTAGTACTTGGTGCCGTTGAGCTCCCACGCACTGTCCGGCGCCGTGCCGTTCTGTACCGCGCCGTCCGGCTCCGAGCGGACCAGGCTCGTGGCCGCGGTGCCCAGCGCGGCGCCGGAGCGCTCGGTGGCGGCGTTGCCCACGGTCTCGCCCGCCGCGACGCGCGGGAACCAGACGTCCGCCTCCTCCGCGCCCAGGCTCGCGAGGAAGCCCAGGTGGGAGCGGTAGACGTGGGCCACGCTGGAGTCCGCGGCGGCGAGTTCCACGAGCAGCTCCACCGTCTGCGCGAGAGTGGCGCCGTAGCCGCCCCGGGCCACCGGCAGGGTCAGCGCCCCGAAGCGCAGCGCGTTGAGCCAGCCGAAGCACTCGAACGGCAGCTCGTGGTCCTGCTCGCGGGCCACGGCGCGCTCGGCGATCCGCGCGAACACGGGGCGGAAGACCCGCAGCAGCTCCTCGGTGGGGATCTCGCCGGTGGGCGGGAAGCGGGTGGCGCGGGCGTCGTCCGTGACCGCCCCGGCGGCGGCCGCCTCCCGCAGCGCGGTGGCAGCGGCGGCCTCCTCGGCCACGTCCCGTGCGGCGGCCTCGCGGGCCAGGGTGCGGGGGGATTCGGTGATCTGGGTGGTGCTCATGCGCTGACGGCTCCCTGCGTCGGACCCGCACCGCGCGCCGTGCCCCTCAGGCCGGGATGCGCACGAGGACCGCGCGGTGGACCCGGCCACCCCCGGGCGACGCCCGCGCACGTGGGGCGCGGACGAGCCCGCCGCGGGAAAGGCGACGGTCACCGAAGCGGTCAGCGGAGCAGAGCACTGTCCATCGGCCGTGGCGGGAGCACCGGCCCGTGACACGGGTGGTTGCTGCGGCGTCGACGAGCCACGTCTCTCGGCCGCTCTGGATGGCGTTACGCGCTCAATTCATCACGCGGGCGGCGAGGGTGTCAACGCGCGTGTCCTCCCGTGACCGGCTCAGCCCTTCCAGAAGCTCGCGACCGCGGCGTTCAGCGCCAGCAGGTCCCCGGTGTGCACGAGCTCGCGCGCCGAGTGCATCGACAGCAGCCCCACGCCCACGTCCAGCGTGCGCATCCCCAGCCGGGTGGCGGTGATGGGCCCGATGGTCGAGCCGCACGGGATGTCGTTGTTCGCCACGAACTCCTGGTACCCGATCCCGGCGTCCTCGCAGATCCCGGCCCACAGTGCGGCGCCCACGGCGTCCGTCGTGTAGCGCTGCTTTGCGTTGATCTTCAGCAGGGGCCCGCGGCCGGGCTCGGGCGTGTTGACCGGGTCGTGGTGGCCCTCGTAGTTGGGGTGCACCAGGTGCCCGGCGTCCGAGGAGAGGCACACCGAGGCCGCGATCTCCCGCAGGTGCTCCTCCCGCGACTGCCCGCGGGCGGCCGCAATGCGTTCCAGGACGTCCTCGAGGAACGGTCCGCCCGCACCGGAGCGGGTCTCGGAGCCCACTTCCTCGTGGTCGAACGCCGCCAGGATGCTCACGTGCGGAGCGGCCTCCAGCTCCGCCACGTGATCGGTCATGGCGCGCAGTCCCGCGTACACCGAGGTCAGGTTGTCGAGCCGCCCGCTCGCGAGCAGGTTGGACTGCGCCCCGATGAGCTCGGGAGATTGGGTGTCCGCCACGGTGATGTCGTAGCCCAGGATGTCCTCCGGTGCCACGGCCTCGAACGCCTGTTCACCGGCCGACGACGGCGCGTGCGCCGCCCGCGCGAGCACCGCCAGGAAGTCCGCGTCCTGCGCGTCCCCCACGCCCCACACGGGCTGGGTGTGGCGCTGCTTGTCCAGGGTGAGGGCCTCGTTGGCGCTGCGGTCCAGGTGGATGGCGAGCTGCGGGATCCGGGCGACGGGTCCGGTGGCGCTCAGCACCTCGCGGGGTCCGTTCTCCCCGCGCACCACGAGGCGCCCGGCGAAGCGCAGGTCCCGGTCCAGCCAGGAGTTCAGCAGCGCGCCGCCGTAGACCTCCACCCCGGCCTGGTACCAGCGGTGGGAGACGGTGGTGGGGCGGGGCTTGAGCTTGAAGCCCGGCGAGTCGGTGTGGGCGCCCAGCACGCGGTAGCCCGCACCGGCCACGGCACCGGGCGGCAGCACCCAGGCGATCAGGGCGCCGTCGCGCACCGCGTAGTAGCGGCCCCCGGGGCCCTCCGGCCAGGCCTCGGTCTCCGAGAGGCGCGTGAAGCCGGCGGCGTCCAGCGCGGCGGCGGCCGTGGCGACGGCGTGGAACGGGCTGGGCGAGGCGGTGACGTACTCCCCCAGACCACGCGCGAAAGCGGCCTCCGGGGTGGAGCCCGTCGCGGCGTCGTCGGCGGACGGGGAGCTCACGTGTGATCTATTCGTCATGGACCCCAGTGTAGGAGGGGCCCTCCGGGCGGCCCCGGTCCGCCGGGGGCATCGGCTGCGGCTGCCCCTGCGAGGTGCGGGTGTCCAGCACGCCCACCCAGCGCCCCTGGGCGTCGCGGACCGAGTAGGGACCGTACTGCGGCGGCAGCGTCATGTAGGTCTGGGTGATGGGGTTGAGCACGTAGGCGGCCAGGCCGGAGGAGTCCGCGGCGATCGCGGCGGGGCGGGCGTGCAGCTCGGGCATCCGCGGGGGTGCGGGCGGCGGCGGGAGGATCACGGTGCGCGTGACAGCGAGGGCCGGACGACGGCGCACGAGCCAGAACACGATCGCCAGGTAGACGCCGTTGAGGATCACCTCGAAGACCACGTCCGAGGGGCTGCCGGAGGTCTCGTTCATGTCCGCGAGACCGACCATGCCCATGGCGGTGACCACCATGTTGTTCACGGTGTGCAGCGCGATCCCGGCCTCCAGGCCGCCCGTGCGCCACGTGACGACGCCCATGGTCACGGCCATGATCCCCACGGAGATCTGCCCCCACACGTCGTAGGTGTGGCCGAGCACGAACAGCGGCACCGGCAGCAGGATGGCCCACGCGGGGTGCTTGAGCCAGCGGCCGATGGTCTGCGCGAGGTAGCCGCGGAAGACCAGCTCCTCGGCCGTGCACTGCAGGGGTACCACCACGAGCCACAGCACCACGAGCCACCCGAAGCCCGGCGCCAGTTCGAGCTGCGGGACGCCGCCGCCGGTGACCATGTCCAGGCCGATCCCCACGGCGTTGACCACCACGTACACGGCCGCCGCGGCCCCCAGGCACGTGAGCAGCCACGTCCAGCGGATGCGTCCGGCCACGGAGAAGACCAGCCCCAGCGGGCGGGGCCCCAGCACCAGGCGGGCCAGCAGCACACTGGGCAGCATCAGCGCCACGGAGCCGAAGAGCAGCAGGAACACCGCCGGGTCCAGCTGGTCCATCGCCAGGACGTCCTCGGACAGGGACTCCGGGAGGGTGAACGCGATGGCGATCCCGAACAGGATGCTCAGTACCAGGTAGATGCCCACCCCGATGACACCCTCCACCAGGGGCATCCACCAGCGGTGGTTGCGGTCCGCGAGCGCGAGCCGGTGGTAGAAGAACGTGCGGGTGGTGCCCGCGCTGATCGGGCCGGGGGCGGAGACCGGGCCCGGGACGTGGCCGCCGTCGGACGGCCGGGCCAGGCCGTGCGCACCCGGGTTCTGCACGCCGGGATCCTGCGCACCGGGGTCCCTGCGGCGGGGCTGCTCACCCTGCTGCGGGGGTGTCGGGCGGGACCACGGGGCGCTCGGCTGACTCATGCGTCCACGGTAGCGGGTCCGCGGGTCAGCGCTGGTAACGCTCCACGAAGGCGCGCAGGATCCGGGGCGCCTGGTCCACCACGGGCCCGTTGACCACGCGGTCGATCACGGCCTCGGTGTCCTGGGGCCGGAAGTAGCCGAGGTCCTTGTACGCCATGATGCGGCTGACCAGCCCCTCGGGGTCCAGCTCCGGGTGGAACTGGGTGGCGTAGAGGTTGTTCTTGATCCGGTACATCTGCACCCTGCACACGGAACCCGTGGCGAGCAGCACGGCGTTGGACGGCATCACCCGGGTGCCCTCCTTGTGGCCCACGTACGCGCTGAACTCGTGCGGCAGCCCGGCGAGCAGCGGGTCCTTCTCCCCCTCCTCGGTGAGCGTCACGGTGATGGGTCCCACGTCCTCGTGGCACGTGTGGTCCACGGTGGCGCCCTGGTGGATGCCGAGGGTTCCCACGCCGTAGCACGCGCCCAGGAATGGGAAGTCGCGGGCCACCACCTCGTCCAGCAGGGAGCTGATCCACGTCTCCGCGGTGCGCTGCGCTTTGGACTTCTCCTCCGGCGGGTCCGACGAGTTGAAGGGCGAGCCGCCCACGATGATCCCGCTGTACTCGTCCAGGTCCAGCGCCGGCCACTGCCCGGACTCCAGGCGGATGCGGGTCAGCTGGGATTCCTCGAGCCCCCCGAAGCGGGCCACGGCCTGGTATTCCTCGTCCGCGATGGTGTCGTTGGCGCGCGTGGCCAGGAGCACGAAGGGTTTCATGCCCTCATGCTAGCCACCGCGCGGCAGCACCGAGGACGGCGCCGCCCGGGGACCCGCCGCGGCCCGCGAGCCTCGGCCACGCGGCGCCGTCGTCCGCGCCGCCCGAGCCCGCCACCCGCACCGGCCACCCGAACCGGTGCGCGATGCCGCGGCCACGGACGGGTCCGAGCGCCGTCGCCCTCTCCCGGAGCACGCAACACCCGGCGGCGCACTTGACGGGCGCACCGTGATCCAGTTCACTGAATTGAAATTCCTTTTTCGCATCCCGAAAACCAAGGGGCAGCAGTGGAGCTCGTCGATTTCAACGCCCTCGACCGCGAGGCCGCCGAGGCCGCGCTGCGTCCGGCGCTGGACGTGCCCCGCTGGAGCGACGCGCTCGTGGCCGGCAGGCCCTACGCCGCCGTCGCGGACCTCCTGGACGCCGCGCGCACCGCCGCCCACCCGCTCACGGACGCCGAGCTGGACCGCGCGCTGTCCCACCACCCGATGATCGGGCGCCGCGCGGAGGGCGACTCCGCGGAGGCCACGCTCTCCCGCGGCGAGCAGGCCGGGTTGGGGGACGCGGACGACGCCGTGCGGGCCGATCTCGAGCGCGCGAACCTGGAGTACCAGGAGCGGTTCGGCCACGTGTTCCTGATCCGCGCCGCCGGCCGCAGCCTGCCCGAGATCCTCTCCGAGGCCCGCCGCCGCCTGACCAACCCGCCCGAGGACGAGCGCCGCGAGGTGGCCGAGCAGCTGCGTCAGATCGCAGTCCTGCGTCTCGAAGGGATGCTCGCATGAGCTTCGTCTCCGCCCACGTCCTCGACTCCGTGCACGGCCGCCCCGCCCGCGGGATCCGCGTCACGCTCCTCACCGGCGACGGCCGCGAGCTCGCCTCCGCCACCACCGACGAGGACGGCCGGGTCGCAGACCTCGGCCCCGAAACCCTGGAGTCCGGCCACTACCGGATTCTCTTCGCGACCGAGGCGTACTTCGCCGGTCTCGAGCTCGAGACGTTCTACCCGTTCGTCGCGGTGGACTTCACGGTGCGGCAGGAGCAGGGCCACTACCACGTGCCCCTGCTGCTCAGCCCGTTCGCGTACTCCACGTACCGCGGCAGCTGACCCAGGAGCCGGCCCCCGCGCCGACGGCTGCCGTTCCACAGCGGACCCACGATTCCCCAGAGGAGCAGATGACCATGACCGAGGTAGTCCTTGGGAAGAACCAGTACGGCAAGGCGCAGAACCACGTGGTGCGCATCCACCGCGACACCGACCGGCACGTGATCCGTGACCTCGTGGTGACCTCGCAGCTGCGCGGTGACTTCGAGGCGGTCCACACCGAGGGGGACAACGGCCACTGCGTGCCCACGGACACCCAGAAGAACACGGTGTTCGCGTTCGCCCAGAAGTACGGCATCACCTCTCCGGAGGAGCTGCTGCTCAAGCTCTCGGAGCACTTCACCACCGAGTTCGAGTGGGTCACCGGCGGCCGCTGGGCCGCGGACGAGCACGCGTGGGACCGGATCAACGACAGCGACCACTGCTTCGTGCAGAACAAGCAGGAGGTCCGCACCGCCGTGCTCGTCACGGACGGCGAGCAGCAGACGGTGATCTCCGGGTTCAAGGACCTCACGATCCTGAAGTCCACGGAGTCCGGGTTCGAGGGCTACCCCAAGGACAAGTACACGACCCTGCCGGAGACCACGGACCGGATCATGTCCACGGACGTGGCCACCCGCTGGCGCTACAGCACCACGGACGTGGGCTACGACGCCGTCTACGCGGACGTCAAGAAGATCATCCTGGAGAAGTTCACCGACCACTACTCCCGTGCCCTGCAGGAGACCCTGTACCTCATGGGCAAGGCCGTGATCGAGGCGCACCCGGAGATCGACGAGATCAGGTTCTCGTGCCCGAACAAGCACCACTTCGTGTACGACCTGAGCTTCTGCGACATCGAGAACCCCGGTGAGACGCACTACGCCGCGGACCGCCCCTTCGGGCTGATCGAGGCCACCGTGCAGCGCAAGGGCGCCCCGGAGGCCGAGGCCGCCTGGGCGGGCATCACCGGCTTCTGCTGAGCCGCGGCGCCCGCCGCACCGCTCTCTCCTGCCCTCGCCGCTGTCCGCGGCGAGGGCAGGGTTCGCGCACTCCACGAAAGGCTTCCCCATGTCGTCAACCACCGCGACCGCCGGGCACAGGCGGTCCCCGCGGTCCTCACGCCCCGAGGACGAGTACCTCGGCGCAGGAGCCAGCTTCGGCTACGGGTTCCAGCACGTCCTCACCATGTACGGCGGGATCATCGCCCCGCCGCTGATCGTGGGCGGTGCCGCCGGGCTGTCCTCCGCGGACCAGGCCCTGCTCGTGGCGTGCTGCCTCTTCGTGGGTGGCCTGGCGACCGTCCTGCAGTCCTTCGGGATCAAGTTCTTCGGTTCGCAGCTGCCCCTGGTGCAGGGGACGTCCTTCGCGGGCGTGGCCACCATGACGGCGATCGTGGGCGGTGGGGGCGGCATCCAGGCCGTGTTCGGCGCGGTGATGGCCTCGGCGGTGATCGGCTTCCTGGTGGCGCCGTTCTTCGCGCGCATCATCCGCTTCTTCCCGCCCGTGGTCACGGGCGTGGTCATCACGACCATCGGTCTCTCGCTGTTCCCCGTCTCCGCCCAGTGGGCGCAGGGCGGCGCCGCCGTGGCAGCGAAGGGCGACCCGCACACCGTCTTCAAGAACGTGTGCCTGGCCGGGGCCACGCTGCTGATCATCATGCTGCTCTCGAAGGTCCGCAGCGCGATCGTCTCGCGGCTGTCCATCCTGCTGGGCATCGTGCTCGGCACGCTGCTCGCGTTCCTCCTGGGCATGGCGGACTTCTCCAAGGTGGGCGACGGCGCCGTGTTCGCCTTCCCGCAGCCGTTCGCCTTCGGTCCGCCCACCTTCCAGCCGGCCGCGATCATCTCGATGACGATCGTCGTGCTCGTGATCCTCACGGAGACCACCGCAGACATCATCGCCGTGGGCGAGATCGTGGGCACGGACGTGGACCGCAAGCGCATTGCGAACGGTCTGCGCGCGGACATGGGCGCCTCGTTCATCTCGCCGGTGTTCAACGGCTTCACGCAGTCCGCGTTCGCCCAGAACGTGGGTCTCGTGGCGATCACCGGGGTCAAGAGCCGGTTCGTGGTGACCGCCGGTGGCGTGATCATGCTGCTGCTGGGTCTGCTGCCCGTGCTCGGCCGGGTGGTCGCCGCCGTGCCCATGCCCGTGCTGGGTGGCGCGGGGATCGTGCTGTTCGGCACCGTGGCGGCGTCCGGCATCCGCACCCTGGGCAAGGTGAAGTACGCGGGCACGCCCAACCTGATCATCGTGGCCACGTCCATCGGCATCGGCATGCTGCCGATCGTGGCGCCCACCATCTACGCGGGCTTCCCGGGATGGTTCGAGACCATCTTCCACTCGGGCATCAGCTCCGCCGCCGTGGCCGCCGTGGTGCTGAACATCCTGTTCAACGAGATCCGGATCGGCAACCCGCCCGAGGGCAGCGGCTCCGTGTTCACGGAGGCCCCGGTGCGCTACGTGCCCATCGAGGCGCTCGAGCACCTGCAGAGCCACCTCCAGGAGGGCGACACCGTCAAGGACGGCAAGCTGCACGACGCCGAGGGCAAGGAGGTCCCGGTCGTCACCGCGTCCGGCGAGGTGGTCCCCGCCCCGCTGACGCAGGAGATCCCGCAGGTCCGCAAGGACTCCGCGGAGGACTGAGCCCCCAGCCCCGCTCCGCGACGGCGCCGCTCCCACCCGGGTGCGGCGTCGTCGTCGTCTCCCGGCGAGGGACGACGACGCCGCGGCCGCCCGCGGTCCGGGACGCCTCGCGCACCGCGCGCCCAGCCCGGCACCCCACCGCCGCCGTGGTCGCAGCCGGGTGGAGCGACGTCGTCTTCCATGCGCGCTCATGGGCTCTTGCCACAATGGGGACATGAAGGGCATCATCCTCGCGGGCGGCACGGGCTCCCGGCTGCACCCCGTGACCGAGGGCGTGAGCAAGCAGCTGGTCCCGGTCTACGACAAGCCGATGGTCTACTACCCGCTGTCCACCCTGCTGCTGGCCGGGGTGCGCGAGATCCTGGTGATCACCACCCCGCACGACGCCGAGCAGTTCGAGCGGCTGCTCGGCGACGGCTCACGGTTCGGCGTGCGGATCACGTACGCGCAGCAGCCGCGCCCGGACGGTCTCGCGCAGGCGTTCATCCTGGGGGCCGAGCACATCGGGGACGACAGCGTGTGTCTGGTACTGGGGGACAACATCTTCTACGGCCCCGGCCTGGGCACCCAGCTGCGCCGCTTCCAGGGCCTGCGCGGCGCCGCGATCTTCGGCTACCGCGTGGCGGACCCGGGTGCGTACGGCGTGGTGGAGTTCGACGCCGCCGGGCAGGCCGTGTCCATCGAGGAGAAGCCGGAGCGGCCCCGCAGCCACTACGCGGTGCCGGGGCTCTACTTCTACGACCACCGCGCCGTCGAGTTCGCCCGCGCCCTCACGCCGTCCGCACGCGGGGAGCTGGAGATCACGGACCTCAACCGCGCCTACATGGAGCGCGGCGAGCTGGCCGTGCACGTGCTGCCGCGCGGCACCGCGTGGCTGGACACCGGGACCTTCGACTCCCTCGCGGACGCCACCAACTTCATCCGCACGGTCCAGGCGCGGCAGGGCACCTCGATCGGCTGCCCGGAGGAGGTCGCGTGGCGCCTCGGGCTGCTCTCCGACGTGCAGCTGCGCGAGCGGGCCGCAGCCCTCGCCAAGAGCGGCTACGGCGCGTACCTCGAGTCCCTGCTCTCCGAGGCCGACGACGTCGCGCTCCCCCGCCGCTGACAGCTCACCGCGCACACGTGCGCGGTCACGAGACCACCGATGCAGCGATCGGGCGTTCAGCCCGCGGAGGCGAACTGCGCCGAGAGCCGCTGGGCGGCGTCGCGCAGGAGGGGCACGGCGCGCTCGCCGAACTCCCAGTCCACCCGCGTGGTGGGGCCCGAGACCGAGATGGCCGTGGGCGTGGGGGCGTTGGGCAGGACCATGGAGAAGCAGCGCACGCCGATCTCCTGCTCCTCGTCGTCCACGGCGTAGCCGCGCTCCCGGATGACCTCGAGGTCCGCGAGCAGGGACTCCACGGTGCCGTGGCTCTTCACGGTGGGGGTGGGCATGCCTATGGACGTCACGATGCTCAGCACCTGCTGCTCCGGGAGCGTCGCCAAAATCGCCTTGCCCACGCCGGTGTCGTGCATGTGCGCCCGGCGGCCCACCTCCGTGAACATCCGCATGGAGTGGGAGGACTGCGCCTGCCCCACGTAGACGACCATCTGCCCGTCCAGCACGGCCATGTTCGCGGACTCCCCCAGCTCGTCCACGAGCCCCTGCAGCACGGGCTGCGCGTACGTGCCGAGCTGCAGCCCGGCCGCGTTGCCCAGTCGGATGAGCCCCGGGCCGAGCGCGTAGCTGCGGTTGGGCAGCTGGCGCACGTAGCCCAGGGGGATGAGCGTGCGCAGCAGGCGGTGGATGGTGGGCAGCGGCAGCTCGGCCCGGGAGGCGAGCTCGCTGAGGGAGGACTCTCCCCCGGAGGCGGTGATGATGCTGAGCAGGTCGAAGACCCGCTCCACGGACTGGACCCCGCCCGCGCTCTTGCCGTCCACCATGCGTGTGCTCCCTCTGGTTGCTGAGTCAGGCTTGACGGTCGAGTCGGCCGGGTCACCGGCTCGCAGGGGTGCCGCGACGCCCCGAGAGACGCCCTCCGAGCAATACCCCCGAGCACCGACCGCACTGTGTGAGCCAGGACTCGCCCGGCGGTTGTCATACGTCACATTCTACGCCTAGGATTCCATTGGTGGAATTATTTTTCCACCATACGGATTTTTGAGGGCGCAGCGCCCGCTGCCCTGGCACGACCGACTGCACCGACATCCAGGAGGCAACCCATGAGCATCACCCACATGACGCCCGAGAACGTGGCCGCCGCGGACGAGATCCTCTCGGACGAGGCCCTCGCGTTCGTCGAGGCCCTGCACCAGAAGTTCGGGGACCGCCGCGAGGAGCTGCTCGGCAAGCGCGAGACCGCGCGTCGTCAGGCCGCCGAGACCGGGACCATGGACTTCCTCCCCGAGACCCGTGAGGTCCGCGAGGGGGACTGGAAGGTCGCGCCGGCGCCCGCCGCCCTGCAGGACCGGCGCGTGGAGATGACCGGACCGGCGTCGCCCGCGAAGATGGCGATCAACGCCCTGAACTCGGGCGCGAAGGTGTGGCTCGCGGACCTCGAGGACGCCGCCTCCCCCAGCTGGGCCAACCAGGTGGACGCGATCGCCAACCTGCGCGACGCCGCCCGCGGCACCCTGGGCTTCACGTCCCCGGAGGGCAAGGAGTACAAGCTGCGCGAGGACGTGCCCCTGGCCGTGGTGGTCATGCGCCCGCGCGGCTGGCACCTGCCCGAGTACAACATCACCGTGGACGGGAAGACCGGTTCCGGTTCCCTCACGGACTTCGGGCTGCACTTCTTCCACACGGCCAAGCAGCTGATCGAGAACGGTCAAGGGCCCTACTACTACCTGCCCAAGATGGAGTCCTACCTGGAGGCGCGGCTGTGGAACGACGTCTTCACGTTCGCGGAAGAGTACCTGGGCATCGAGCACGGCACCGTGCGCGCCACCGTGCTGATCGAGACCATCCCCGCCGCGTTCCAGATGGACGAGATCCTCTACGAGCTGCGCGACCACGCCTCCGGGCTCAACGCCGGGCGCTGGGACTACCTGTTCTCCATCATCAAGTACTTCCGTGACGCCGGCGAGAAGTTCATCCTGGCGGACCGCTCCGCCGTGACGATGACCGCTCCGCTGATGCGCGCGTACACGGACCTGCTCGTGCAGACGTGCCACAAGCGCGGTGCCTTCGCCATGGGCGGCATGGCCGCGTTCATCCCGTCCCGCAAGGACGAGGAGATCAACAAGGCCGCCTTCGAGAAGGTGCGCGGCGACAAGACCCGTGAGGCCGGGGACGGCTTCGACGGCTCGTGGGTGGCCCACCCGGACCTCGTGCCCGTGTGCCGCGAGGTCTTCGACGAGGTGCTCGGCGAGAAGCCCAACCAGGTGGACCACCAGCGCCCGGACGTGGACGTGACCGCCGAGATGCTGCTGGACGTGCCCTCCGCCGGTGACCAGCGCACCGAGAAGGAGCTCAACGCGAACCTCTACGTGGCCATCCGCTACGTGGCCGTGTGGCTCTCCGGCAACGGTGCGGTGGCCATCCACAACCTCATGGAGGACGCCGCCACCGCGGAGATCTCCCGCTCGCAGATCTGGCAGCAGATCAAGAACGGCGTGGTCTACACGGACACCGGCAACACGGCCACGCGCGAGATCGTCGCCGACGCGCTCGACAAGCAGCTCGAGGTGCTGCGCGGTGAGATCGACCAGGAGAACTACGAGAAGTGGTTCGTGCCCGCGGGCCGGCTGATCGCGGACATGGTGCTGAAGGAGGACTACCCGAACTTCCTCACGCTGTCCGCGTACGACCTCATGGAAGGCAGCAAGTGACCCGACCGGCCCACGCCGTTCACGCGTCCCCCGCCACGACCGCCCCGCGCGGCGCGGCGGGGGACGCCCCCGTTCTCTCCGAGGGCTTCCTGCACCGCGCGGACCTGCTGCTCGCGGGCACAGATGCGGATCTCACCCGTTTCTACCCGGGTGACACCGGCGCGCGGCAGCCCGTGCACACGTGCTACGTCCCGGCGGACCTGGTCACCGAGGACACCCCCGCGCAGTGGGGCGCAGCCGCCCTCGCCGCGGCGGAGCAGGCGGGCGGGCTCGCGGCCCTGGCGGGGTTCGCCGGGATCGACGACGACGCCGCGCCGGACCTTGTGGAGCGGGTCGCCCGCAAGCTGCGCACCGAGCCGGTTGAGGATCTGCGCTTGGACCTCGAGGACGGCTACGGCGAGCGCCCGGACGTCGAGGAGGACGCCGCGGCGGTGCAGGCCGCGCGCACGGTGGCCGCGTTCGCGCGGAACCGTGCGACGGGTGCGGCACCTGCTCCCGCCTTCGCGGGCATCCGTTTCAAGTGCTTCGAGGCGGCCACGCGGGCCCGCGGTCTGCGCACCCTGGACCTGTTCCTGACCACGCTCGTGCGCGAGGGCGGGCTCGCGGAGGCGGGGATCAGTGCGGACGGTCTTCCGGACGGGCTCGTGCTCACCCTGCCGAAGGTCTCCACCGTGGAGCAGGTGCGCGTGATGGTCGAGGCGTGTGCGGCGTTCGAGGACGCGCTGGGGCTGCCCGCCGGGCGGCTGCGCTTCGAGATCCAGATGGAGACGCCGCCCATGATCCTGGGGCTGGACGGCACCTGCCCCATCCCGGCGATGCTGCGCGCCGCCGAAGGCCGGGTCTCTGCCCTGCACTACGGCACGTACGACTACTCGGCCTCCCTCGGGATCTCGGGGCAGTTCCAGTCGCTGGAGCACCCAGCCGCGGACCACGCGAAGTCCGTGATGCAGGTGGCCGTGGCCGGCACCGGCGTGAACCTCTCGGACGGCTCCACCAACCGGCTCCCCGTGGGTGACCCCGCCCAGCGCCGTGAGACCTGGGCGCTGCACTCCCGCCTGGTGCGGCGCTCCCTGGAGCGGGGCTTCTACCAGGGCTGGGACCTGCACGCCCACCAGCTGCCCACGCGCTTCCTCACCAACTACGCGTTCTACCGGGGCGCGTTCGACGACGCCACCCGCCGGCTCGTCGCGTACGCCGGGCGGTCCGTGCCGGGCATCGAGGCCGCGGACGTCGCGGACGAGCCCGCGACCGCCCGTGCGCTGGCGCGCTACGTGGTGCGAGGATTGCTGTGCGGTGCGGTCAGCGAGGACGAGCTGCACGCGGCAGGCCTGGACCCGGAGACGGTGCGGTCCGTGGCGAACCCGGGTACGGCGTCGTCGTCGGCGTCCGTGACCGGGGCACCCGGCGAGACAGGAGAGACAGCATGAGCGAGCGCACCTACTGGGCCACGCACGGCGGGCACCCGCCGCAGACGGACCTGCTGACCGACCGGGCGATGTTCCGCGAGGCGTACGCGGTGATTCCGCGGGGCACGCAGCGGGACATCGTGACCTCCTACCTGCCGTTCTGGGAGGACACGCGGCTGTGGGTGCTCGCGCGGCCGATGACCGGTTTCGCGGAGACGTTCTCGCAGTACCTCATGGAGGTGGCGCCGGGCGGCGGCTCGGACCGACCCGAGGAGGATCCGGACGCCGAGGCCGTGCTGTTCGTGATGGAGGGTTGCCTGGAACTCACCCTGGGCGACGAGCCCGGCGACGACGACACCCACGAGCTCGTGCCCGGCGGGTACGCGTTCATCGCCCCGGGCGAGACGTGGACCGCGCACAACCGCGGCTCCGAGGACACCCGGTTCATGTGGATCCGCAAGCGCTACCAGCGGGTGGCCGGAGTGCCCAAGCCGGAGTCCTTCGTGACCAACGAGCAGGACATCGAGCCCACGCCCATGCCGGGCACCGAGGGCCGGTGGGCCACCACGCGGTTCGTGGACCAGAAGGACCTGCGCCACGACATGCACGTGACCATCGTGACGTTCCTGCCCGGGGGGATCATCCCGTTCGCGGAGACCCACGTGATGGAGCACGGGCTCTACGTCCTGGAGGGTCAGGCCGTGTACCGGCTCAATGAGGACTGGGTGGAGGTCCAGGAGGGCGACTTCATGTGGTTGCGCGCCTTCTGTCCCCAGGCCTGCTACGCCGGTGGGCCCAAACCGTTCCGGTACCTGCTGTACAAGGACGTGAACCGGCACGCGCCGCTGTCCCTGGGAGGGCATGCGGGGCGGTGACGCCTCACTCTGCAGACTGTGGGACCGCCGGGCACGAGGAATCGTGTCCGGCGGTTGTCAGAAAACATGCCAGCGAAACCCACGGCGGCCAGGACCAGAACAAATATCGCACTACTCATTTCTTGAACGTGGCTAAAGATACGTGGCCCGCACGGCACCAAAAGTCACACCATGGCCGTGATGACCATGACTACCCCCTCAGTAGCGCTACGACGAGACAAGGCTTTGTGACACGAAGAGCCAAGGTGCTTTGAATCGGCATGCGAATGCACCCTGCCCATTCAACTGTTCAGGCGCACAGCACGGCGCGGAGCCAGAATCGCTTCTGGGTAAGCCGTACCGGACCACCTCCTGTTTCGCGGTGCAGAGCAAGGAGATCCTCCGCGTATGCATCGACAGTGAATCCGCTCGGGGCATCCCATGGGACCAGCTGCAGATATGCGACCAGGGCAGCGACGTCGTTGAACAGATACTTGCCCACGTGTTCTTCTGCTTCCGTGACCTCGAACCCCGCCTCCTCCAACTCCCTGGCACAATGCGCGAGGTTCACGTGCGGCAGTTCAGCGTGCTCACCGAACCACTGCCCTATCTCGTGCGCCTCGTCGCCTCCCACTTGCTGGGTTACGAACCGCCCCCCGGGCGCGATGACACGTGCCAGCTCACGCGGGGAATACGACTCATGCCTGTTGAGCACGAGATCGAACCGGTCATCGGGGAAAGGCATTGGCAGTGAATCCACATCCTCGTCGGGAGCGCTGTACTCCACCACGTCCACCCCCACGGCCTGCAGGTTTCGACGCGCTGCTAGCACATTGGGCGCCCACCCCTCCGTTGCAACGGTGTCACGTGGCAGAGAATTGGCGAAGGTGAGCAGAAATTCGCCACCGCCCGTGCCCATGTCGAGGACGCTTGTCGCATCTGCCAGAGCCGTTCGATAGACGAGGTCAATATCCCAGGGCACTGGGGTCTCGGTCATGCGCGTTTCGAGGTCCGAGAAGCTCCATCCCTCCGGCTGGGGCTTCTGCTCTGACCGCCATGACGCGAGCCACTGTTCATCGGAAAGGTCCATGGCTGAAAACATACCGGAATGCGGGTTGCCTGCATCCCGAACATGGAATCATCGACGGAGTCGGCAAGAAGACATGCCCTCAGACTGGTTGTCGGTGCTCCTCCGCGAGCATCGCGTACCCGTAGCCGTCGTGCCATTGGCCGTCCCGGTGCAGACAGTCCCTCACGGTGTGGCTCTCACGCCGCATCCCCACCTTCTCCATGACCTTCCAGGACCCGGTGTTCTCCGCGAAGCAGCCGGCCTCCACACGGTGGACGCCCATGTCGAACGCGATGGACAGGCCTGCGCGCACGAGTTCCGTGGCGATGCCACAACCCTGGGCCCAGGGCGCCACCACCCAGCCGAGCTCCACCTGCTGCCCCCTGGCGTGTTCCGCGACGTCCGCCTGGGACCACGCGTCCTGGTGCTTGACCATGAGATAGGCCGCGAGCCGCCCGTCCCAGTGGGCCAACAGGTGGGTGGCGACCAGGGCGTCCCAGTCCGCGCGGAACTCCTCACGTGAGGCGTAGACCCTGGTGGTCCAGCGGTTCAGCTCAAGATCGCCCTTCAGCTCCCACAGCACGTCCGCATCCTCCGGGGTCAGTCGACCCACGGTGAGCCGTTCGGTACGGCGGGGCCAGATCAGGTCGTCGAGGGAGCGGTGCATGCCCCCAGGGTATCGAGGGCTCGGCCCTTCGCCCGCAGACACTTGCCCCGGGGTGTGAGAACGCCCCGGGCCATCACGGCCCGGGGCGCTTCTCTCCGACTCTGCGAACTCAGATGCTCTTGGCGTCGATCACAAAGCGGTAGCGGACGTCCGAGTTCACCACGCGGTCGTAGGCGTCGTTGACGTCCTCCGCGCTGATGAGTTCGATCTCCGCCGTGACCCCGTGCTCACCGCAGAAGTCCAGCATCTCCTGGGTCTCGCGGATGCCGCCGATGTTGGACCCGGTGAGGGACTTGCGGCCGCTGATCACGGACCCGGCGCTCACTTCCAGGGGCTCGGTGGGCAGGCCCAGCAGCACCATGGCACCGTGCGGACGAAGGGTGGCCATGAACTCCTGCACATCCACGTGGGCGGAGACGGTGTTGATGATGACGTCGAACTCGCCCTTGTGGTTCTTGAGCGCCTCGGGATCCTCCTTGCGGGCGATCCAGTCGGTGGCGCCGAAGCGGCGGCCGTCCTCCTCCTTGGAGCGGGTCTGGCTGATCACGGTCACCTCTGCGCCCATGGCGGCGGCGAGCTTCACGGCCACGTGGCCCAGACCGCCCATGCCCACCACGGCCACCTTGGAGCCCTCGGTGACGCCCCAGGTGCGCAGCGGGGAGTAGGTGGTGATGCCCGCGCACAGCAGCGGCGTGGTCGCGGCCGGGTCCAGGTTCTCGGGGATGTGCAGGGCGAAGGCCTCGGACACGATGATCTCCGTGGAGTACCCGCCGTCCGTGGGGCGGCCGTCGAAGCGGTCCTTGCCGTTGTACGTGCCCACGGCCTTGGGGCAGTTGTTCTCCTCGCCCTTCAGGCACCACTCGCACTCGCGGCAGGAGTCGACGAGGCACCCCACGCCGGCACGGTCACCGGTGGCGAACTTGGTCACATCGGAGCCGATCTCAGTGACCCGGCCGATGATCTCGTGGCCCGGGACCATGGGGAACTCGATGGGCCCCCACTCCTCACGCACGGTGTGGATGTCCGAGTGGCAGATGCCCGCGAACTCGATCTCGATGCGGATGTCGTCCGGGCGCAGGTCCCGCCGCTCGACGGTCCCCTTCTCGAGCGGGGCACCGGAGGCGACGGCCTGATAGGCAGCAACGTTGGTAGTCATGGCGGGTGACTCTAGACCCCTCGGTGCGCCGGTGTCACACCGGAGCACCGAGGAATACTGACGGGCCCGGCGGGTTTGTTACTGATAAGTACCCGACACGACTCCCAGGAGACCCCATGGCCCGCATCGTCAACGCACTGCAGTCACTGAGCGCGCCCGCTCCCAAGCCCACGGCTGCTCAGAACGTCGCCCGTCTGGGGCTCGGGGCACTCATGTCCACCGCGGGGATCTCCCACCTCACCTTTGCACGCGAGGACTTCCAGGCACAGGTTCCGGACTGGTTCCCCGTGGACAAGGACACGGTGGTGCTCGCCTCCGGGGTGGTGGAGATCGCGTTCGGGGCGGCACTGTTCGCGCTGCCGAAGCGGCGCGCCGCCGTGGGCGCCGGGCTGGCCGCGTTCTACGCCGCAATCTTCCCCGGCAACATCAGCCAGTACGCCGAACGGCACGACGCGTTCGGCCTGGACACCGATGGCAGGCGACTGGCCCGCCTGTTCGGCCAGCCGGCCCTGATCGCGGCAGCTCTGCTGGCCGGAGGGTTCCCCCGCAAGTAGTCGGCTGCGCAGGACGCGAACCGGCCTCACCGCCCGAAAGGAAAACCTTTGAGGTCCTTCGGCAGGGGTGTCGCGTACGTCCGGACCTTGGAGGTCTTCAGCCCCAGCCGCACGAGCGACTGCGCCACAGTGACAGCAGCAGCCACGCCGTCCACCACGGGCACGCCGCAGCGTTCGCGCACGGCGTCCTCCAGGGCGGCCATGCCCCCGCAGCCGAGCACGATCACCTCGGCGCGGTCCTGCTCGACCGCCCGCTGCGCCTCGGCCACGATCGTCGCGACCGCCGCGCTCTCGTCCCGCTCCAGGTCCAGCACGGAGGTGTTCGACGCCCGCACGGACGCGCAGCGGTCCATGAGCCCGGCCAGCCGCAGCCGGTCCTCGATCAGCGGCACGGTGCGGTCCAGCGTGGTCACCACGGAGTAGCTGCGCCCCACGAACGTGGCCATGGACGCGGCCGCCTCGGTGATGTCCACGACCGGCTGCTCCAGCAGCTCCTGCAGCCCCTCCCGGCCGTGCTCGCCGAACCCGGCCTGGATCACGGCGTCGAACGGCTGGTCGTAGGCGAGCACCGCGTCCATCACGCCCACCGCGGCGAGGTAGGACTCCATGTTCCCCTCGCACGACGGCGCACCGAAGGTGGGCGTGAGCCCCACGATCTCCACGCCGGGCTCGGCCACGGCGCGCGCAGCGTCCGCAATGGACTCGGTCATGGACGGCGTGGTGTTCACATTGACGGTCAGGATGCGCATGGTGGGTCCTTCGGGTGGTCGGGGGTCGGATGGCACGACGACGCCGTGCCCCGCCGTGCGGGGCGGGGCGAGCGGGAGGCGGCCCCGCGGCGTCGTCGTCGGCCGCGATCTCGTGCGAGACGGGGGCTCAGTACGACACGTGGTTCAGTGCGAGGTGGCGACCGCGATGGCCTCACCGTGCTGGTCCGTGTACTCGAGCTCGCGCTTGGCGGTGACCAGATAGCAGAGGGCGCCCAGGCCGGCTCCGATGAACCACGAGAACTCGCTGGCGGCCTGGAAGACAGGCAGCAGGGCGACCGCCAGGGAGGCCAGTGCCGCGGGAACGAACGCCCCGATCGCCCGGGGGTTCACGCCGCCGCGGTAGAAGTACTCACCGTCGTGGGTGTCCACGTAGAGCTGGGGCACGTTCACGCTGGAACGGCGGATCAGCCAGTAGTCCACCATGATGATCCCGAACAGCGGCCCGAGGAGCGCGCCCAGCCCGCCGAGGAAGTACACGATCACCACGGGCGAGTTGTAGAGGTTCCACGGCAGGATCACCAGGCCGATCACGGCCGAGAGGATCGCGGCCCGCCGGAAGTCGAGTCTGCGGGGGAACATGTTGGTCAGCGCGTAGGTGGGCGCCACGAAGTTGGCCATGAGGTTCACGGCCACCGTGAGGATCAGCAGCGCCAGGGATGCGAGCACCAGCAGCGGCGTGGAGGGAATGGTCTGCACGATGTCCGCGGGGGACGTGATCACGGTGCCGTCCAGCTTGAACTGGGCCCCGGCGAGCGAGACCACGATCAGCCCGAACAGCAGCATGTTGATGGGGATGCCCCAGAAGTTGCCGCGCACGATCGCGCCGCGGCTCTTCGCCGACCGTGTGAAGTCGCAGAAGTTGAGCACGAAGGTCCCGTAGATGGAGACCCACAGGGCACCACCGCCCAGGATGTGCAGCCACATCTGCCCGCCGGTCAGCGGGTGGTCCGTGCTCCACGCGATCGAGAAGTCCACGCGGGAGAGCATCCACACCGCGAGCGCAACCATGGTCACGAGGATGATGGGCCCGGCGAACGCCTCGTACTTGCGGATCATCTCCATGCCGCAGCACACGATGACCACCTGGATGATCCACAGGGCCACGAAGCTGATCCAGCCGAGGGTGGACAGCCCCAGCACGCTGTTCGTGTCCAGGTCCGCGAGACTGGGCACCAGGGCGATCAGCATGACCCGCAGCACCACGGAGGCCAGGTAGGTCTGGATGCCGAACCACGCAATGGCCACGATCCCGCGCACAGCCGCGGGCAGCTGGGCGCCGTGCACGCCGAAGGAGATCCGGCTCATCACGGGGTAGGGCACGCCGGTCTTGAACCCCATGAACCCGGAGAGGCACAGCAGTACGAACAGCAGCAGCGCGCCCACGCCCAGCGCGGTGAGCACCTGCCACGCCCCGAGACCGAGGGCGAAGAGGCCGATCGCAAACCCGTAGTTGCCCAGCGAGTGCACGTCGTTGGCCCACAGGGTGAAGATGCTGTACGCGCTCCACGTGCGCCCGTGGCGGCTGGTGGGCGCGAGATCCACGTTGTAGAGCTTGTCGCTCGTGTCCGGGCGCGGTTCGTGGGCGACGCCGCGCGGTGCGTACAGCCGCCCGGGCCCCGGTCGCCCGGCCGCCTGTTCCGTGGTGCGGGGGAAGTCCTGGGTGGGCATGCGTTCTCCTCGTCGTCCTGCGGGTGTGCGGCTCGGTCCCTGCCTGTTGAAGGCACGGCGGGGAACCGTGAGACGCCGTCGCACCGTTCAGCTCCAAGATCTCACACGACGGGTTGACGTGCATCACATCCGGCCGATAATTTTTCATTCATCAGAACTTGAATTCCACATCATGGAATTGGCGCGCAGGACAACGGGCGGCCGCGTCACCGTCCCGGGGAGGGCCCACCGTGCGGTACACCGTGAACGCCTCGATCATGCTGACCGAGCTGCCGGTGCTGGAGCGCCCCGCCGCCGTGGCGCGCGCAGGCTTCTCCGACGTCGAGTTCTGGTGGCCGTTCCCCACTGCCACCCCGCCCGAGAGGGAGATCGGCGACTTCACCCAGGCCCTCGAGGACGCGAACGTCCAGCTGACCGGTCTGAACTTCTACGCCGGGGACATGCCCGCCGGTGAGCGAGGAGTCCTCTCCCACCCCGAGCGCACGGACGAGTTCCGCCGCGGGGTGGACTCCCTGGTGACCGTTGCCCGGGCCACGGGCTGCCGCGCCTTCAACGCCCTCTACGGCAACCGCCTGCCGGACGTGCCCGTGGCGGAGCAGGACGACGCCGCCGTCGAGAACCTCCGGTACGCGACGGACGCGGTTGCAGCCTTCGGCGGGACGGTCCTGGTGGAGCCGCTCTCCGGCACCCCGGCGTACCCCCTGCGCACGGCCGCGGACGTCGTGGCCGTGGTCGAGCGCGTGGACCGCCCGAACGTGAAACTGCTCGCGGACTTCTACCACCTGGCGGTCAACGGGGAGGACGTCGAGGCCCTGATCGATCAGCACGCAGCGGATTTCGGGCACATCCAGCTCGCGGACGCGCCCGGCCGCCACGAACCGGGCACGGGCGAGCTGCCCCTGCCCCGGTGGGTGGCCCGGGCCCGCGAGTGCGGCTACGACGGACCGGTGGCGCTGGAGTACGTCCCCTCCCAGGAAGACCCGTTCGCGTGGCTCCCCCGCGACCAGCGAGCGTGAGCCCGCGCGCTTGCTCGGCACGCCGACGCCGCACGGGTTCGCCCGGTGTGGCCGGGCGCCTAGCGGACGGCCACACCGGGCGGGCGCTGCTCGAACGGATGTCGAGCGACCAGGTGCAGAGCGAGCGGCTGCCGCCCGGGCGGCGTCGTGCTGGAATGGTCCCGGAACAGGACATCCGCAGAAGGAGGACACCGTGCGCGTCGTCGTGGCACCGGACAAGTTCAAGGGGTCGGTGACCGCCCACGAGGCGGCGGCCGAGCTCGCGGCGGGCATCGCGGAGGCGCGCCCGGACGCCGTCGTCGAGGTCCTCCCGGTCGCAGACGGCGGGGAGGGCACGCTCGACGCCGCCTTGGACGCGGGCTTCGAGCGCCACGACCTCACCGTCACCGGACCCGCGGGAGATCCCGTCCCCGCCGCATGGGGCCGCCGCGGGGACGAGGCCGTGGTGGAGATGTCCCTGGCTTCGGGCCTCGCCGTCCTCCCCACCCGGGACGGCCATCCCGCCCTCGCACCCCGCACCGCCACGAGCCGCGGCACCGGCGAGCTCGTGGCCGCCGCGCTCGACGCCGGCTGCACCCGCGTGGTGCTCGGTGTGGGCGGCAGCGCCACCACGGACGGCGGCGCGGGCATGCTCACCGCGCTCGGGCTGCGCCTGCGGGACGGGCACGGCCACGACCTGCCCGCGGGCGGCGCGGCGCTCGCCGACCTGCACCGCGTCGACGCCTCCGCACTGCACCCGCGCATCCGGGACGCAGAGTTCGTGCTCGCCGCGGACGTGGACAACCCGCTGCTCGGCCCGCGCGGAGCCGCCGCGGTCTTCGGCCCGCAGAAGGGTGCCTCCGAGCAGGACGTCTCGGACCTCGACGCCGCCCTGGCCGTGTTCCGCGACCGCCTCGCGGACGCGCTCGGCGAACCGGCCCGTCAGGCCGCGGACGCACCCGGCGCGGGGGCCGCGGGCGGCGTCGGCTACGCGGCGCTCGCGGTGCTGGGCGCGGAACGCAGGCCGGGGATCGACGTCGTGCTGGACCTCGTGGGGCTCGACGCCGCCGTGGCCGGCGCGGACCTGCTGCTCACCGGGGAGGGCAGCCTGGACGAGCAGAGTCTCGGCGGGAAGACACCGATGGGCGTGCTGCGCGTGGGACGGCGCCACGGGGTGCCCGTGGTGGCCGTGTGCGGGCAGACCACCCTGGATGCCGCAACCCTGCACGAGGCGGGCTTCGCCGCCGTCCACGAACTGCGCACGCTCGCACCGGATCCCGAATCATCGATGCGGGACGCGCCACGCCTGCTCCGGGAGGTCGGCCGCCGCATCGCGTCGCAGTAACAGAGCCACCCCATTTTCCACGGGCGCTCGAGGACGAGCCGCCCCGAACCGCACCGCCCGGCCACGAGCGCCGGAACGCTCCACCGAAAGGACACCCCTTCCATGAACGCCTCCCCGCAGCACGGTTCCCACGAGAAGCAGACGCCGGAGTCCGCCCGGAACGAGACCCCACAGCCCGAGGCCACCACAGATCCGGAGGTTAACGAGGAGCACGCAGAGGAGCGGGTGCGCGCGAAGGTGGAGCAGGCGGCGTCGAACCCGGAAACCGACGAATCCCCGCGGAAGGTTGCCCAGGAGAACTCGCAGCGCGCCGCGACGGGCACGCACCGTGAGGAGGTGGCGGCAGCGCGCGCCGCGCAGATCGAGCTGGCGAACGAGGTCAACGACGCCGAGCGCGTGCGCGAGCTGATCCGCCGCTACAAGGCCGAGAACGAGCTGGCCGTCGCGGACGAACCCTCCGAGCAGCGGCTGACCGGGCGGCAGGGCGCGGACTTCGACCTGGTGGTGCGCGGGCAGCGCGTCTCGTGCGGTGACACGTTCGCGCCGCGCGAGGTGGGTGTGCGGGACGGGAAGATCGCCGCGATCGAACCGCTCGGCGCGGGCCTGACCGGCGCGCGAGTCGTGGAGCTCGCCGAGGACGAGACCCTGATCCCCGGCCTCGTGGACACCCACGTGCACGTCAACGAGCCCGGGCGCACCGAGTGGGAGGGCTTCGCCACGGCCACCCGTGCGGCGGCGGCCGGCGGCGTCACGACCATCGTGGACATGCCCCTGAACTCCGTGCCCGCCACCGTGAACGTGCCCGCCCTGGAGTACAAGCGGCTGTTCGCGGCGCAGAACGCGTTCGTGGACATCGGCTTCTGGGGCGGCGCCGTCCCCGGCAACAAGGCGGACCTGCGCCCCCTGCACGACGACGGCGTGTTCGGCTTCAAGTGCTTCCTGCTGCACTCCGGGGTGGACGAGTTCCCCCACCTGGAGGCGGACGAGATGGAGGAGGCGCTCGCGGAGATCAAGACGTTCAACTCGCTGCTGATCGTGCACGCGGAGGACTCCCGCACGATCGACAAGGCCCCGCAGCCCAACGGCAACGTGTACGACACGTTCCTGAAGTCCCGCCCGCGCGGCGCGGAGAACATCGCGATCGCGGAGGTCATCGAGCGCACCCGCTGGACCGGTGGACGCTCGCACATCCTGCACCTGTCCTCCTCGGACGCGATCCCCATGATCCGCTCCGCGAAGAACGACGGCCTGGACATCACCGTGGAGACCTGCCCCCACTACCTCACGCTGCTCGCCGAGGAGATCCCGGACGGCGCCACCGCGTTCAAGTGCTGCCCGCCCGTGCGCGAGGTCTCCAACCGGGAGAAGCTGTGGGAGGGGCTGATCGACGGCACCATCGACTACATCGTCTCGGACCACTCCCCCTCCACGCTCGAGCTCAAGGACCTGGGCAACGGGGACTTCGGGGTGGCGTGGGGCGGGGTGTCCTCGCTGCAGCTGGGGCTGTCCCTGATCTGGACCGAGGCGCGACGCCGCGGGATCGGGCTGGAGCGCGTGCTGCAGTGGATGTCCACGCGCCCGGCCGAGCGGGTGGGTCTGCGCGGCAAGGGCAGGCTGTCCCTGGGCTACGACGCGGACATGGCCGTCTTCGCCCCGGACGAGGGCTACGTGGTGGACGCCCAGCGCCTGAACCACAAGAACCCCATCACCCCCTACCAGGGCAAGGTGCTCTCTGGGAAGGTCCGCAAGACCTTCGTGGGCGGTCACGAGGTGGACTACGAGACGCCCACCGGCCGCCTGATCTCGCGCGGCCAGGCCTGACGACGCCGTTCCCCGCCTTCTGAGGGCAGGGCACGGCGCCGTCTGCCCGCCGTACTGATCGGGCGTTCAGCACGACGGCGCTGTCAGGCCTGCCAGGGGGTCACGAAGTCGTTCGCGGGTCGTCCCTCGACCGCGGCGAGCAGCTCCGCGGCCTGTGCGCCGTCGATCTCCTCACGGATGATGTCGGCGTGCCCCGCGTGCCGGGCGAACTCCTCCACGTGGTGGACGTAGAGGTACCGCAACGTCGCCGGGCGCGCTTCGTTCATGCCCACCCAGGGCATGGGGCCCACGGGCAGCTCCGCGTCGAGGTCACCGTCACGGCACATCCTCATGTATTCGTCACGGACCTCGTCGAAGGTCTCCAACAGCGCCGCGATGTCCTCGTCCTCCGACGGCGTGAAGCTCGCGAAGAAGGCCTCGAACGGCTGGTCGTGCTCCTGGTGTCCGGCTCCTGAGAGCGACTGCTTCATGCAGTAGACGATGTGCTTGGTGATGCCACTGATGCTCAGGGCGCTGCGCAGGGGAGCGCGACGAGCCTGGGCGTCGTCGAGTCCGTAGGAACTCGCGCGAATCGCATCGAGCTGAACCTCCAGGTAGTTGCAGAGAGTGGTGCGTTCGTCGTCGGTCTGGGGCAGGTACACGGTGATGTCCTCTCAAGGTCAGCGGGTGCTGTCACGACCATGGCACCAGGCCTTGCGGACAGTTGTGGTCCGGTTTCTCCGGGAGAATGCGGGCATGGCCGACACCACTCAGCGCGTCCTTCGCCTGCTCGGGCTCCTGGAAGCTCGCACCACGTGGCAGGCGCACGAACTCGCCACCCGTCTGGAGGTGACGGAGCGTACCGTGCGACGGGACGTGACCAGGCTGCGGCAGCTGGGCTACCCCGTGGAAGCCGCACGAGGTCTGGACGGCGGGTACCGCCTGGGTGCCGGGCGCCGCCTCCCGCCCCTGCTGCTCGACGACGACGAAGCGGTTGCCCTGGCTGCCTGCCTCCGCATGGGCGCGCTCTCCGGCACAGACGAGGTCGGTGAAGCAGCTCTCCGTGCGCTGACGAAGCTCGACCAGCTTCTGCCTCCGCGACTGCACTCACTCGTCGCAGCCGTTGACGGGGCTACCCGAGCCCTCCCGCACAGTCGGCCTGCCGTTGATCTCCGTCTTCTGCAGCGACTGGCGACGGCACAGCGTGACCACACGCTGGTGCGTTTCGACTACCGCAAGCCCACCGGGGAGGCCAGCTCCCGAGAAGTCGAGCCGGTGCGACTCATGACCCAGGGGGAGCACTGGTACCTGCAGGGTTTCGACCGCGTGCGGGACGACTGGCGGGTGTTCCGCCTGGACCGGGTGGCCAACCTTCGCAGCACGACCTGGCAGTTCGCGGCTCGTGAGACGCCGCCCCTGGGCTTCCGCCGCGATCTCGCCAGCCGCTATCCGTGCCGTGTGCGCGTGGAGATGGGCGTCGACGTGGAGGACGTCACCGCCCGGGTGCCGGCCCCCTACCGGAGCAACCTGGAGCCAACCGCTCACGGCTGCCGTTTCCTGGTGGGCGCACCCGATTGGGACGACCTCGCGTGGCACGTCCTGTGGGTCAGCCGTGACCTCAAAGCTCCCGTGACGGTCCTGGACGGGGCAGATGCGGATCCGTTCCGGGAGGCCATGGCCCGGATCGCAGACCACGCGCGGGGCGCAGGCTGAGAATTTCGGCTGGGGCTGATCGCAGCGGACGGTGTGAGGCCGATGGTTCGGGCCCTCCGGTTGAGTTCCAGGTCAGTCCGGACGCACGGCGCTCAAGCAGAAGAGGTGGCCCACTGGGTCGAGCATGACGCGCCACTGCTCGGGTGAGGGCTGGAAGTCCGCTTCCCGGGCGCCGATCTTCACGGCAGCCGCCACATCGGCATCCAGGTCATCTGCGGCGAGATCGAGGTGCATCTGTTGAAACTGCGGCTCGTGCGGCCATGTCGGCGGTTCGTAGTCGTTCACCCGCATCAGCGTCAGCATGGGGCCCGCGCCGCTCAGGCAGATGACACCCCGGTCGGGGGCGGCCAAGGCTTCCTCGAGGCCGAGGAGGTTCTTGTAGAACGGGGCAAGTTCATCGGGACTGGGGCAGTCGATGGAGATGGACGCGAGGGGCGCCACTCGAGTAGTCATGCCCTGACAGTAGAAGACGCCACCGACAGCACCAGGGTGACGCCTCAAGGGACACTCGCCGGGCTATTCCTCGCCCGCCACGAGGTAGTGCGCGTTCAGTTTCTGCGCAAGGTCCCGCATGTCCACATCACGGTCCGGAGTTGGCCCATCCGGCACTGCGGAGTAGTCGGCCACGAACCAGTTCTGACCCGTGGCGAACTCCACGGGATTCCCCGGCTTCCCGATGCTGGACAGCATGTCGAACACCTTTTCCTGGCTGGACGAGGAGTCGAACCACAGCACTTCCACGGTGTTCGTGCACATCCTGGATTCCCCAGTGGGCCCGGGTGGGTCAAGCACCTTCTCCGTGGGCGCAGGGGGATTGGCGTCGCAGTTCACTGCGGAGTCGACGGCGTCATAGGCGTCGTTCAGCGACCCGAATGCTGGCAGTGCTTCTTCTCCACGACTGCACGCAGCAGCCCCAGCGGAAAGCAGCACGATCATGGCCAGGGCGGGGATCTTTTTCACGGGCACCTCAGCTCTTCACCAGGCTGCTGTGTGAGGAGCGCGCTGCGCCAGAGAGGCCGTTCCCACCACACCAGCACTTCATGTGATCCAGTTCGCTCAGTGTGCGCCCGCACCCCCTGGACGGCAAGGGAGGCAGACAGCTCGATCGCGAAGCAGGCGGCACCCGAACTGTGTCTTGCGGCAGCCTTCTCCATTCGCCACGATGAGCGAAAGGGAACCGCCCCGCCGGGGCGTCATGGGGGAGGAAACGGTCATGGCCGAGAATAAGGGTCTGCCTCGTGTTTGGTTGACACGGGTTTTCAGGCGGCGGTAGCCGCGTGTGTTGATTGAACCATCTCGAACTCGACCGGCGTCAACCGGCCGAGACGGGCCTGACAACGGCGGCGGTGGTAGGTCCGCTCGATCCAGGTCACGATCGCCAACCGAAGCTGCTCGAAACAGGCCCAGCGACGACGGTTCAGGACGTTCTTCTGCAACAGGGCGAAGAAGGACTCCATCGCGGCATTGTCGCCGGCTGCACCCACGCGGCCCATCGACCCGACGAGCCCGTTGGCCCTGATCGTGTCCAGGAATCGCCTGGATCGAAATTGCGACCCTCGGTCGGAGTGGACCCGACAACCGGCCACATTCGCCTTGCCGCCCCGGCGGGCGACGGCCATCTGCAGGGCGTCGACGGCCAGTTGCGAGGCCATGCGCCGGTCGATCGAGTACCCCACGATCCGGTTCGAGAACACGTCCTTGACCGCACACAGGTACAGCTTCGAGTCCCCGGCCCAGTGCTCCGAAATGTCCGTGAGCCACAACCGGTTCGGCGCGTCGGCGCGGAACTCCCGCTTGACCAGGTCGTCATGGACCGGCGGCCCGGGCCGCTTCCTAGAGCCGTGGCGGACCGAGTGGCAGCAGCGGACGCGGACCAGCCGACAGGCCTTCAACGCCTGGTGGTCCGACACGTCCAGACCGCGGTCCCGGAGCTCGTCGGCGAGGAACCGGTACCCGAACTCCGGATCATCACGATGAGCGTCCAGCACCGCGTTCGCCGCATGGGCATCGGACCACTCCCGATCGCTGACGGGCTCGGCAAGCCACTGATAGTAGGCCTGCCGGGAGAACCCCAAGACCCGACACGCGACCGTCACCGATATCCCGTCGCGGGCCAGGTCTGTCACGACGGGATAGGTCATTTTGGGGACTGGCCCAGCTTCAAGTTGGCCTGGGACAGATAGGCCGCGGCTCGGCGCAGGACTTCGTTCTCCATCTCGAGCTCACGGACCCGGCGCTTGGCCTTCTTCAGTTCCTCGTTCTCGGCCTTCGTGACACCAGGACGGATCCCGCCCTCCACGTCGTCCTGGGCCAGCCAGCGGCGCAGGCAGGACTCGGTGATCCCGAAGTCCTTCGCCACCTGGGCGATCGGGGTCTCACCCTTGCGGGCCACCGCCACGACATCGTCGCGGAACTCTCTGGGATAAGCAGCAGGCATGACAACATCCTTCCAGCGATCCCCACCGGGACCACAGATCAGATGTCAACCAAACTCACAGCAGACCCGTAGGTGACGGCAAGCTTGACGTACCTGGTGGCCAGACCACGCCACTGTTTGACGCTGTTGAAGGAGCGTTCCACGACGTTTCGTCCCTTGTATGCCTCTGCGTCAAAGGCGGGTGGCCTTGGAGCCCTTCTTTTTCCGGGAGGCGATCTCGTTCTTCTTCTGGGGGATCACTGCCTTGACGTGGTGATCTCGAAGGTATTCACGGTTCACGCCCGACGTGTAGCCCCGGTCCGCCATGACCGTGTCGGGTGTGGTGCGGGGCCTGCCGGTGGGCCTGGGGACGTAGATGTCCTTCAAGGTGTCCTGCATCATCGCGC
>NZ_RBMB01000010.1:0-92993 GCF_003989485.1 Kocuria sp. HSID17590
TCAGCCGCTCCGCGAGGGCGGCGGCGGACTTCTCCAGCTCGTCCCTGCGCTGCCGGGCCTGGGCGCTCGCCCCCTGGTCCGTGTCCATGCCGGCGCGGGCGGCCACGAGGTCGTCGGCGAGCAGGCGGGCGCGGGCGTCCCGCACGTCGTACTGGATCCGCTGCGCCTTGCGCGCGGTGCGGGCCTGCCGGCCGAGCGGGGTCAGCTGGCGCTGGATCTCCCCGGTGAGGTCCTCGAGCCGGTCCAGGTTCGCCTGCACGGACTCGAGCTTGCGCAGGGTCTTCTCCTTGCGGCGGCGGTGCTTGAGGATCCCCGAAGCCTCCTCGATGAAGCCGCGGCGGTCCTCGGGCGTGGCCTGCAGGATCCGGTCCAGCTGCCCCTGTCCCACGATCACGTGCATCTCCCGGCCCAGTCCGGAGTCCGAGAGCAGCTCCTGGATGTCCAGCAGGCGGCACGAGCGGCCGTTGATCGCGTACTCGGAGCCGCCCGAGCGGAACAGCGTGCGGGAGATCGTGACCTCCGAGTACTCGATCGGCAGCGCACCGTCCGCGTTGTCGATGGTCAGCGAGACGTGCGCGCGTCCCAGTGCGGCACGGCCGGAGGTGCCCGCGAAGATGACGTCCTCCATCTTCCCGCCGCGCAGGGACTTGGCGCCCTGCTCGCCCATCACCCAGGCGAGGGCGTCCACCACGTTGGACTTGCCGGAGCCGTTGGGCCCCACCACGGCGGTGACCCCGGGTTCGAAGTCGAAGGTGGTCGCGGAGGCGAAGGACTTGAAACCACGCACGGTGAGGGTCTTCAAGTGCACGCCGGGGGTCTCCTGTGTCGAGCTGGTGGACGCGCAGGGGGCCGCACGGGGATGCCGGGCCCACGCGGAGCGCGCGCTGCGGGGTGGGCCCGAGTCTACCCGGCGCCGCCCGCGGACCCGGGCCCGGCGACGTCGCCCGCGCCCACCCGGCGTCGTCGCCCGTTCCTGCCCTGCGACGTCGTCCACGCCCGCGCGCACCAGCGGGCACCCTGGGCGGCCACGGCCCGCGTGGCCTGGGCTTTCACCCGCACCCGGGCCAATGCCTCGCGCGGGCGGAGAAACCTGTCAGAATCGGCCGTTAGACTGGGCCGGTCCAACCCGCTTCTTCACCCGAGCGCCGAGGCTCTTCGCGACCGATTCCTTGACCGTACGGGTGGCGTCTGATCGAAAGCGCCACATTGACCGGCAACTCCACCATCACAAACCGCAACGCCGCCATCCTGTCCGTGACCAAGACGGAGGCGGACGTGGTCATCCCGTCCACCCGGTTCGATGAGGAGTTGGCGCACACTTTCAAGCGGCTGCGGATGCCCAAGGGGCTGCTGGAGCGGCTCGCGGGCATCAAGGAGCGCCGCGGGTGGGCCCCCGGACGCCACTTCACGGACGGCGCCACGGAGGCCGGGGAGGCCGCGCTGCAGCAGGCCGGGATCCGACCGGAGCAGATCGGGCTGTTCATCAACGCGTCGGTCACGCGCGACAACTACGAGCCCGCGGTGGCCGTGGGCATCCACGAGCGACTGGGACTGCCCAGCTCTGCCCTGAACTTCGACATGACCAACGCGTGCCTGGGCTTCGTCAACGCCCTCACCGTGGCCTCGTCCATGATCGACGCCGGTGCGATCGAATACGCCCTGGTGGTCGCCGGAGAGGATCCCTCCCCATGGCACGAGGCGGCACTCGCCCGGCTGAGCCAGGACGGCATCACCCGCGACCAGGTGGTCCAGGAGTTCGCGACCCTCACCCTCGGCTGCGGTGCGGCCGCGGCCGTGGTGGGCCCCGCGGACCGCCACCCGGACGGGCACCGGATCGTCGGCTCCGTCACCCGGGCCGGTACCGAGTTCAGCCGGCTGTGCATCGGAGGCGGGGACGGCATGTTCACGGACGCCACCGGGTTGCTCAACCACGGCGTGGGCCTCGTCGTGGAGGCCTGGCTGGACGCCGAGAAGGACGGCTGGGACTGGCGGGACATGGACTCCTACGTCACCCACCAGGTCTCCAACTCCCACACGAACAAGCTCATCGCCGACATGGGTCTGGACCCCGAGCGGGTGCCCCTGACCTTCCCCTACTGGGGCAACGTGGCCGCCGCCGCCCTGCCCATGACGCTCGCCCTCGAGGCCGAGCGGCTGGAGCCCGGTGCCCGGGTGCTGTGCCTAGGCGTGGGCTCGGGCCTGAACACGACCCTCATGGAAATCGCCTGGTGAGCGCCCCAGAGAACGGAGCCGCACGCATGACCTCCTCCCCTTCCGTCTCCCCCGACGACGCCGCCCGGCTGCCGTTCACGGAGACCCCCCTCCCCGGCGTGGACCCCGCGTGGTCCCGCGTGGTCACCGTGGCCTCCACCGCCCCGGTGGAGCCGGTGCCCGGCCGCAAGCGCCGCTGGCACCTGCTCGACAACGGGCAGGCCCTCTCCGCCGCCGGTCGCCCACCCCAGGGCATCGTCCTCGCCGTGCACGGCAACCCCACGTGGTCCTACCTGTGGCGCGACGTCGTCCGGGCCGCCACCGAGACCGAGCGGCCCTGGCGCGTGGTGGCCGTGGACCAGCTGGACATGGGCTTCTCCGAGCGCACCGGGCTCTTCCGCCGCCTCGAGGACCGAGTGACGGACCTCGGCGACCTCACCCGGGAGATCGGCCTCGACACCGCCGGGCTGCCCGTGGTCACCCTCGCGCACGACTGGGGCGGTCTGATCTCGCAGGGCTGGGCCCAGGAGCACCCCGAGATCCACGCCGCGACCGTCATGACCAACACCGCCGTGCACCACGACGACGCCGAGCCGATCCCCTCCGCGCTGCGACTGGCCCTGAACAAGGCCGTGCACGGGCCCGTGACCACCGGTTCCACCGCGTTCCTGGACACCACGCTCGCCCTGTGCGATCCCGCGCCGTCCAAGGACGTCAGGAAGGCGTACAAGGCGCCCTACACGACCCGTGAGCGCCGCGAGGGCATCGCGCACTTCGTCGCCGACATCCCCGCACCACCGGAGCACCCGTCCCACGCGGCGTACGAGCGGATCGCGGGTCGGATGAGCGCCCGCGAGGTCCCCACCCTGCTGCTGTGGGGCACCGGGGACCCGGTGTTCCAGCAGCGCTACCTCGAGGACCTCATGCACCGGGCGCCCCACGCGGACGTCCACCGCTACGAGGGCGCCAAGCACCTGCTGCCCGAGGCACGGAACATCTCCACCGCGGTTCTGACCTGGCTGGACGAGCGCTTCGGCGGCGTCGAGCCCGTGGTCGAGTCCCACCGTGACCGCCGCGCCCGTGGCCGGGCCGCGTTCGTCCCGTTCTTCGCGGAGCTGGACGCCCGCCGCCACGACGACACCCCCGCCGTGGTGGACATGGGCCCGGTGACCGGGACCGTGGACGGCTCCGCGCCCGAGCTGAACATCGAGCGCAGCGTCACGTGGGCGCAGCTGTCCTCCTCCGTGGACCGGCTCGCCGTGGCCCTGCTGCGCACCGGCGTGCGCCCGGGTGACCGTGTGAACCTCATGGTTCCCCCGGGCTCCATGCTCACCACGCTGATCTACGCGTGCCTGCGCATCGGTGCCGTGATCGTGGTCGCGGACCAGGGGCTCGGGCGCAAGGGACTCACCCGTGCGCTGAAGGGCTCCTCCCCGCAGTGGTTCGTGGGCATCCGCAAGGCACTCGTGGGTGCCCGTGCCCTCGGGTGGCCGGGACGGCGGATCGCCGCGGACTCCCTGGACCCCGTCTCCAAGAAGCTGCTCGGTGTGGAGCACACGGTGGCGGAGCTCATGGACTCAGTGACGAGCGTGGACCCCGCCGAGATCCCCGCCGTGGACCCGGACGCCGAGGCCGCCGTGCTCTTCACCTCCGGCTCCACCGGCCCGGCCAAGGGCGTGGTCTACACCCACCGCCAGATGGCGGGGATGCGGGACACCATCCGGGACACCTACGGCCTGCGCGCCGGAACCGGCCTGGTGGCCGGCTTCGCGCCGTTCGCTCTGCTCGGCCCCGCGCTGGGTGCGGCGTCCGTGACCCCGGACATGGACGTCACGAGCCCCAAGACCCTCACGGCACAGGCGCTGGCGGAGGCCACCATGGCCATCCGGGCGACCGCGGTGTTCGCGTCCCCCGCGGCCATCGAGAACGTGCTGGCCACCGCTGACGCGCTCTCCCCCGCCGAGCGGGACGCCCTGGCCCGGGTGGACCTCATGCTCTCCGCGGGAGCCCCGATCCCCGAGCAGCTGCTCGCGCGGCTGCAGGAGCTCATGCCCGCCGCCGAGCTGCACACCCCGTACGGGATGACCGAGGCCCTGCCGCTCACGGACGTCAGCCTGGACGTGATCCGGGCGGCCCGCGAGGACGCGCAGCGCGGCGTCGACGGCGCGGGCCGCGGCGTGTGCGTCGGCACCCCGGTCGAGGGTGCCGAGCTCGGCGTCCTGCCGCTGACGGCGGACGGCTCCGTGTCGGACGAGATCGTCACCACGCCCGGTGTGACCGGCGAGATCGTGGCCCGTGCGCCGCACGCCAAGGACCACTACGACCGGCTGTGGATCACCGAGCGGGAGTCGGACCTGACCCCCGGCTGGCACCGCACCGGGGACGTCGGGCACTTCGACGCCCGGGAGCGGCTCTGGTACGAGGGCCGGCTCGCGCACGTGATCACCATGGCGCAGGGCCCCGTCTCCTCGGTGGCCGCCGAGCACGCCGCGCAGACCGTGCCCGGCGTGGGCCGCGTCGCCGTGGTCGGCGTCGGGCCCGTGGGCTCGCAGTCCGCCGTGGCCGTGATCGAAACGGAGCCCCGCGCCGAGAAGCCGCACCTCGCCCCCGCTGAGCTGAGCGAGCGCGTGCGGGCCACCGTGGACTTCGCCACCGGGCTGCCCGTGAGCGCGGTGCTGGTCGTCCCCGAGCAGCCCACCGACATCCGCCACAACTCCAAGATCGACCGGACCGCGTTGAGTGGCTGGGCCGAGCGCGCCCTGTCCACCGGAAAGCTGAGTGACCTGTGAGCGACGACCAGACCCGCGGCCGCCACCGCGCCGCTGACCCCCGTCCCGCCGACCCGGAGCCGCCCCGCACGGACTCCACCCCGGCCAGCGCAGACCGCGTGGCGGGTTCCGTCCAGATCGCGGACCCCGAGCGCGACGGCGCCACCGCCACGCAGGGCACCCTGGACGGCACCGGCCGCACCGCCCTGGTGACGGGCGCGTCCGGGATGCTCGGCGGCGACGTCGCCCGCGTCCTGCTCGCGCGCGGCTGGAAGGTGCGAGTGTTCCAGCGTGGCCACGCAGCCGTGGCGGAACGCGAGGGCGTGGACGAGGTGCTGGGCTCGGTGACCGAACCCGAGGACGTGGCCCGCGCGCTCGACGGCGTGGACGACGTCATCCACCTGGCGGCCAAGGTGTCCTTCACCGGCGAGTGGTCCGAGTTCGTGCGCGTGAACGTGACCGGCACGCGCGTGCTGCTGTGCCAGGCGCAGAATGCCGGCGTGCACAACGTGGTGTTCGTGTCCTCCCCGTCCGTGGCGCACGAGGGCGTCTCCATTGAAGGCGCCGGTGCGGAGCCCGCCAACCCGGAGAAGGCCCGCGGCAACTACGCCCGCTCCAAGGCCGCCGCCGAGCTGCTGGCCCTGAGCATGGACGGCCAGCGCGAGCTGAAGGTCGCCGCGGTGCGCCCGCACATCGTGTGGGGTCCCGGGGACACGCAGCTCGTGGAGCGCGTGGTGGACCGCGCGGCCGCCGGGCGCATGCCGGACCTGGACCACGGCGCCGCGATGATCGACACCACCTACATCGACAACGCGTCCGAGGCCATCGTGCGCGCGCTCGAGCGGATCGACGCCGTGCACGGCCGCGCGCTCGTGGTCACCAATGGCGAACCGCGCCCCGTGGGCGAGCTCGTGGCCCGCATGTGCGCCGCCGCGGACGTCCCCGCTCCCACGCGGTCGATCCCGGGCGGCGTGGCGCGCTTCGCGGGCCGCATGATCGAGAAGGTCTGGCCGCACATCCCCGCGAGGTTCCGTGGCGGGGACGACGAGCCGCCCATGACCGAGTTCCTCGCCGAGCAGATGTCGACCGCGCACTGGTTCGACCAGCGCGAGACGCGCGAGCTGCTCGACTGGACGCCGTCCGTGAGCCTGGACGAGGGCTTTGCGCGGCTCGCGGCGTACTACAAGGACCACCCGCGCCCCAGCAGGGACACCGGCTCCACGTCCCTGGACCGCGTGGAGGAAGTGGCTGACGACCAGCGCGCCCGCGCCGAGGACTCCTCGATCGCGTCGGAGGCGAAGGACAACGGTGTGACCACGGACCTGCAGAGCGTGCGGGACCGGTAGGTTCCCCGTCTCTTGCCTTCGGAGACGACGACGACGGGCGGCCCCTTCCGGGGGCCGCCCGCCGTTCTCGTGTCCGGGCCCGTGCGTCACCGCCAAGAGAGCCGTCTGCTGACCAGCTTCTACGGCCGCGCCCGCCTCGGCTTCTTCTGACACCGCGAGCACCGGTACGAGGACCGGTTCGCGAAATTCTCGCGCACGATCACCCCGTCCAGCCCGGCCGCCTCGCAGCGGTGGCACGGCTCCCCCGCACGGCCGTAGGCGTTCAGGGACCGGGCGAAGTACCCCGACTCCCCGTTCACGTTGACGTACAGCGAGTCGAAGCTCGTGCCGCCCGCGTCCAGCGCACGGCGCATGACATCCTGGCAGGCTTCCACGAGTTCCCGCGTGCGCGGTGCGGTCATGGTCTCCGTGGGTGCAGCCCAGTGCAGCCGGGCGGCCCACAGGGCCTCGTCCGCGTAGATGTTGCCGATCCCGGAGATGAGCCCCTGGTCCAGCAGGGCACGCTTGAGACCCGTGCGGCGTCGTCGCAGGGCGGCGTGGAACGCGTCGACGTCGAAGAGCGGGTCGAGGGGATCGCGGGCGATGTGCGCGGCGTGCTCCGGCACCGTGCCCCGGCCATCAGAACTGGGCACGAGCGGGTCCAGGAGCATCCCGCCGAAGATCCGCTGGTCCACGAAACGAGCCTGTTCGGGCAGCGGAACGCCGTCGTCGCCGCGAGCCGGGGAGAGTCTCAGCCTGATCCGCTCGTGACGTGGCGCGGGCTGGTCGGCGGAGGCGACGAGCAGCTGTCCACTCATCCCCAGGTGCACGAGCAGCGCACGGGAGGGATCGGACTCGGAAGGGGCACGCACGGGCAGCCACAGGAACTTCCCGCGCCGCTGCGCGGAGTCCACGTCCAACCCGGTCAGTCCCTCCTGGAAGTCCAGGACACCGGCCGTGTGGCGGCGCAGGGATCGCGCGTCGAAAACCTGGACGGACTCGACGGTGCGTCCCACGACCCACCGCTCCACACCGCGGCGCACCACCTCGACCTCGGGCAGCTCGGGCACGGAACCCTCAGCCCTGGGAGGGGAAGCGGGCGACGATCGCCTCGCACGCGGCAGCGGCGGCGGCGCGCTCCGCGGCCTTCTTCGAGGTGCCCTCGCCGTGGCCGAGCACCTCGCCGGCCACCACGGCGTCCGCCGTGAAGTGGCGCTCGTGGTCCGGGCCGGTGCCCTCGACGTCGTAGCGGACGGTGCCCAGACCGTGCTGGGCGACCAGCTCGACGATCTGGGTCTTCCAGTCCTTGCCCTCGTGCAGCACGCGGGTGTCCTCCAGCAGCGGAACCATCATGCGCAGCACGAGGTCGCGCGCGGGAACCGGCCCCTGGGACTCGTACACGGCGCCGATCACGGCCTCCGTGGTGTCCGCGAGGATCGAGGCCTTCTCGCTGCCGTGGGTGCGGATCTCTCCCTTGCCCAGGCGGATGTGCGGGCCCAGCCCGAGGGTGCGGGCCACGCCCGCGAGTGCCCGGGCGGAGACCACGGAGGCCCGCAGCTTGGCGAGCCGCCCCTCGTCCCAGTCCGGGTAGCGGTGGTAGATCTCGTCCGTCACGGCGAGCTGCAGGACGGCGTCGCCCAGGAACTCCAGGCGCTCGTTGTGCAACTCCCCGGTGTGCTCGTAGGCGTAGGAACGGTGCGTCAGCGCAATGCGAAGCGTCTCGGTGTCGATATCGACACCGAGACGCTCCAGCAGTTCGCCGGAATCCGGCAACGTTGCCACGTTACGCGTCAGCGACCTTGCGACCCTTGTACTCGTAGAACAAGGGGGTGCCGGCGGAATCGGAGACCAGCTTGGCCTGGTGCGGCAGGCTGTAGCTGACCTTGCCGTTCTCGACGGTCTTCACCAGCTGGGGGGCTTGCGCCTTCCACTGCGAACGACGCATCCGCGTATTCGCACGGGACATTTTCCGCTTGGGAACAGCCACGGCTATCTCTCTTCTCTCGTGTCGGTTGTCGGCTCCGACGTGTCGGGATCCTGATCCGTCTCGGTCAGCAGCCCCTGCAGGGCGGACCAGCGGGGATCCGTCACGTCGTGGTGGTGGTCCGGGTCGTTCTCGAGCCGTGCGCCGCACTGGGCGCACAGGCCCGGGCAGTCGGCCCGGCACACCGGTTGGAACGGCAGCTGAGTGATCACTGCGTCCCGAAGCATCGGTTCGAGGTCGATCTCCTCGTCCGTCACCTCATACACTTGCTCGTCCTCGACGTTCTCGTCACCCTTGGGGGACGGTTCGAAGACGAAAAGCTCTTGCACGTCGACCGGTAGTTCGTAGTCAATGGGGTCGAGGCACCTGCTGCACTCCCCGTGAACACTGACGATCACGGTTCCGCTGACCAGAATACCGTCGTGGACGGATTCCAGCCGCAGCTGCAGATCCATGGGCGTGCCCTCGGGGGAACCGATGAGCGCCGTCCCGAAATCCTTCGGTGCGGGGACCTCGACGTCCAGGGTTTCCATGGTCCCCGGGCGGTGCTCGAGCTCCCTGACACCGAATGCGAGGGATGAACTGTTGCGGTGATTCACGAAACTCCTGGCGTACGACACTGGCCGACAGACCACCTTAGCACGCGCCGCGCCCCGCTTCACATCGCGCGTTCTCGGTGACGACGACGCCGCCGTCCGCGTTCCCGTCGAGCGTCGCCTTCGCAGGTCCCCGCGATCCGGCGCCACGAGCCGCCGCGGCGCGCGGCGTCGTCGCCCACCGATCCGGGGACCGGCGGGCGGCGCGCACTCAGCGGGTGTGGATAGCGTGCAGGACCTGGGGTGGCACAAACGAGGAGACGTCCCCGCCGAGGGCCGCCACCTCCATCACGAGCGAGGAGGACACGTGCAGCAGCGAGGGCTCCCCCGGCAGGAAGACCGTCTCCACGCCGGTGAGCGAGCGGTTCATGGTGGCCATGGGCAGCTCGTAGTCGTAGTCCGCCCCGTTGCGCAGCCCTTTAACGAGGGCCACGGCCTCCCGCCGCTGCGCGTAGTCGGCGATCAGACCGGACTCCAGGGGCTCCACCACCACACCGGGCTCGTCCGCGAAGACCTCCCGGACCAGGGCGATCCGCTCCTGCTCCGTGAAGCGGTGGGTCTTGTGCGGGTTGGTGGACACCGCCACGACCACCTCGTCGAAGAGGCGGGCGGCGCGGCGGATCACCGAGCAGTGTCCCAGGTGCAGCGGGTCGAAGGACCCCGGGCAGATGGCGCGTTTCATGCCACCACCCTAACGGCGCCCCCGGCTCCGGCGGTGTCGCCCGGCATCCGGCAGACCGGGCGTCTGTGCGTTCGCACTCCGGGGTTTCCGTGCCTCTGGGCCCTCGGGCCCCCGGGCCTCCGTATACCCGGGCGGCCGGGCCGTGGACCTCGGGGGCGGGGCCGAGGTCCACGGCGGTGCGGGCTCTGCCGAATCGGTTCCTACACTGGGTCCATGACCGGCACCGCACAGAACCGACCGAACGCAGCGGCCTCCTCGGGTGAGGACTCCCGCCGCCCCGCGCCGTGGCAGCGCATGGCCGCCGGGGGCGGGCTGCTGGATCCCTCCGGGCAGCTGCGCTCCACGGTCTTCGAGGAGATGACCGCGCTGGCCCGCCGCACGGGCTCGGTGAACCTGGGCCAGGGCTTCCCGGACTTCAACCCACCCGCCGAGATGGTGGCCGCCGCGGTGGACGCCCTGCACGCGGGCCACCACCAGTACGCGCCCATCGTGGGTGTCCCCGCCCTGCGGGAGGCCGTGGCCACCCACCAGCGTGAGCACTACGGCCTCGACGTGGACCCGGACGGCCAGGTGATCGTGTGCGCCGGCGCCACCGAGGGGATGACCGCCGCCCTGCTGTCCCTGCTGCAGCCCGGTGACGAGGTGGTCGTCTTCGAGCCGCACTACGACCTCTACGGTGCCGTGGTCGAGTTCGCCGGGGCCACCACGGTCCCCGTCCCGCTGCTGCCGCCGGCCTTCGTGCCGGACCCCGACGACGTCCGCGCGGCCTTCTCCCCGCGCACCCGCGCGGTCATCCTCAACGACCCCCACAACCCCACCGGCACGGTGGCCTCCCGGGAGTTCAAGCAGCAGCTCGTGGAGCTCGCCACCGAGTTCAATGCCGTGATCCTGACCGACGAGGTCTACGAGCACCTGCGCTACGACGGGCCACACGAGCCCATCGCCCAGCTCCCCGGAGCTGCGGGACGCACCCTCTCGGTCTCCTCGGCGGGCAAGACGTTCTCCGCCACGGGCTGGCGCGTGGGCTGGGTCAGCGGACCGCGGGACCTCGTGCGCGGGGTGACAGCCGTGAAGACCTACCTGTCGCACAGTGCCGCCGCACCCCTGCAGCACGCCGTCGCCTCCGTGCTGACCTCACCCACCGGGTTCTACGAGCGGCTGCTCGAGGACTACCGCGAGCGCCGGGACGTGCTGGTCTCCGGGCTGCACGGCGCCGGGCTGAACCCGCCGATGCCGGAGAGCACGTTCTTCGCCGTCGCGGACGTCAGCGACCTCTACCCGCTGGCCGGGGTGCAGGACGCCGAGGGCCTCGCGCACCACTGGGCCGAGACGGTGGGCGTGGTAGGCATTCCCGTGTCCGCGTTCGTGGGTCCGGGCAACCGCGGTCTCTACTCGGACTGGCTGCGCCTGGCCTTCTGCAAGCGCACGGACGTGCTGCGCGGTGCGATGGCCGGACTGGTCGCCTCCGTCTGAGGCGCGGCCTACTCGGCCACGGCGGCGTCGTCGGCATCGCCCTCGGTGTCCGCCTCGAGGTACCACAACCGGGTCTCGCCGTGGTCGCTGACCTCGAAGCGCCGCAGTCCCGCCGGCCACGCCGGTTCCTCGGTGCGCGCCGAGCGCTCCACCACCACGACGCCGCCCGGGCCGAGCCTGCCCCTGAGCAGGGACAGGGTGCGGGCCAGCTCGTCGTTCTCCAGGGGGTAGGGCGGGTCCGCGAGCACGAGGTCCCAGCGGTGGAACGGGGCTCGCCCCAGGTAGCCGCCCACGGAGGACTGCACCGTGGTGATGTGGGTGTCCAGGCACGACGTCGCCAGGGTCGCCGCGTTCTCGCGGCACACCCTCGCGGCGGGTCCAGCGCGCTCCACGAGCGTCACGGTCGCCGCGCCGCGGCTCGCGGCCTCGAGCCCGAGGGCCCCCGAGCCCGCGAAGAGGTCCAGGACGCGGGCCCCGTCGCACATGCCCCACGCGTCCAGGCGCGCGAACAGGGACTCCTTGACCCGGTCGGTGGTGGGCCGGGTCGCGGAGCCCGGCACGGACTTCAGGCGCTGGCCACCGGCACGGCCGGCAATGATGCGTGTCATCCTCGCTCCAGGAATGCTTGTCGGTCCTCGTCCAGCACGCGGGCGATCGCCTCGCGCAGGTGCGGGTGGTCGGTGAGCTGCGGGTCCTCTGCGACCACGGCCTCGGCGGCGGTGCGGGCACGGGCCACCAGGGCCTCGTCGCGCAGCACCCCCACCCAGCGCAGCCCCGAGCGGCCGCCCGACTGGGAGGCACCGAGGATGTCACCCTCCCGGCGCAGCCGCAGGTCCACCTCCGCGAGCTCGAAGCCGTCCGTGGTCGCGGCCACGGCGTCCAGGCGGGCGCGGGAGGGGTGGTCCGGGGCCGCGCGGGTCACGAGCAGGCACGTGCTCGCGTGCTCCCCGCGCCCGATCCGTCCGCGCAGCTGGTGCAGTTGGGAGATCCCGAAGCGCTCCGGGTCCACCACGACCATCAGGGTGGCGTTGGGGACGTCCACCCCCACCTCGATGACGGTTGTCGAGACGAGAACGTCGATCTCCCCCGCCGCGAACTGCGCCATGGTCCGGGCCTTCTCCTGAGCATCCTGGCGGCCGTGCAGCACCCGCACGCGGGCACCGCGCAGCTCCGGCCGGGCCGCGACGAGCTCGGCGAGCCACGTGACCGTAGCGGCCTCCGGCTCGTCCTCCTGGGTCTCCAGTGACTCCCGCAGACTCGTGAAGGACGGCACCGCGGCGTCGTCGCCGATCTTCGGGGCCACCACGTAGACCTGACGGCCCGCGGCCACGTGCTCCGCGGCCAGTGCCCACACCCGGTCCTCCCACGCGGGGCCGTGCTCCGCGAGCCCCACCACGTGGGTCGCAATGGGACGCCGCCCGCCCGGCAGCTCCCGCAGCGTGCTGACGTCCAGGTCACCGAAGACGGTCATGGCCACGGTGCGCGGGATGGGGGTGGCCGTCATGACCAGGGTGTGGGGGCTCTGCCCAGCCTTGTCCCGCAGGGCGTCCCGCTGCTCCACGCCGAAGCGGTGCTGCTCGTCCACCACGGCCAGTCCGAGGTCCGCGAACTGGACGGCCTCCTGGATCAGGGCGTGGGTGCCGACGACGATTCCCGCGGCCCCGCTCGCGATGTCCAGCAGCGCCTTGCGCCGGGCGGTGGCGCCCATGCTGCCGGTGAGCAGGGTGACCTCGGTGGCGTTCTCGTCCCCTCCCAGCCTGCCCGGCATGGCCAGCGGTCCCAGGGCGCGGGTGATCTTCTCGTGGTGCTGGGTGGCGAGCACCTCGGTGGGCGCGAGCATGGCCGCCTGCCCGCCGCTGTCCACCACCTGCAGCATGGCTCGCAGCGCCACGACCGTCTTGCCGGAGCCCACGTCACCCTGCAGCAGGCGGTTCATGGGTGCGGTGCCAGAGAGCTCCGCCGCGATCTGCTCCCCCACCTCGCGCTGCCCCGGGGTGAGCTCGAACGGCAGATCGGCGTCGAAGCGCGCGAGGATGCCGTCCGCCAGAACGGGGCGCGGGTCCACCGGGTGTGAAGCGTGCTCGGCGCGGCGACGGCGCAGCTCGGCCTGCAGCACGAACGCCTCCTGGAAGCGGAAGCGGCGCTGGGCGGACTCGTACGCCGCCACGGTCTCGGGCCGGTGCAGGTCCCGGTAGGCCTCGCCCGGGGGCGGCAGCTTCTCCGCGGCCACCACCTCCGGCGGCAGCGGGTCCGCCAGGGAGTCGAGGTCCGCGGTGAGCAGGACCTGGTGGACCACCTTGGCGATCCGCGGAGTGGTGAGCTTGGCCGTCTCCGGGTAGACGGGAATGGGCAGCAGCTCGCCGTCCGGGGAGCGGTCGAGGGACTCGGGCGTGTCCACGGGGGCGTAGTCCGCCCCCGCCATCGACAGCGTGCCCCGGTAGAACTCGGGCTTGCCCGTAAACAGGGCGAGCGAGCCCACGGGGAGGTCCTTCTGGGCGGAGTAGGCGTTGAAGAACGTGATCTTCAGGCTCGCGCCCGTGTCGTCCGAGACGACCACGTCCGTGAGGCTGCGGCGCGGATCGCTGCGCATCCGTCGGGTGCTCGAACTCTCCACGCGGGCGACGAACGAGGTCCGCTCCCCCGCTACGAGCTCCGTGAGCGCCTGGATCCTCCCGCGCCTGATGTAGCGCCGCGGGGCGTGGTCCAGCAGCTGGCCCACCGTGGTGATGCTCAGCTCCTTCTCGAGCAGCGCCACGGTGGAGCGCGGCGAGGAGCCGGGGACGTAGCGGGTCAGCGGCTGGTCGAGGACCCCGGCGAACGCGCTGACGCCGGCATCCCCAGGGGCGGTCACCAGGGCTCCGCCGCCTTGCTCCGTCACCGCGGCTCCGCCGCGAGGGAGGTGACGGTGACGTTGCGGGCCTTGCCGCGGTGTCGCATCAGCTCCAGGGCGGTCTCCGGGTCCGTGACGTGCACGTGGACGCGCCACGTGTAGCCGTCCTCCTGCTCGCTCACGGCGCTGACGATCACGCTGTCCCCGGCGTCGTCCAGCTCGTGGCGCAGCTCCGCGGCGTCCAGTGCGGGCAGGTCCATGGTGCCCATGACCTCCCAGCCCTCCAGCTGCTCCTGCGGCTCGCTCGTCAGCGGCAGCGCGTGGTGGCGCACGATCGCGGTCACGGGGTCCTCGAAATCCTCGTCCCCGCCGAGCTCCGCGCGCAGGGCCGTGAGGATCACCAGCATGCCAAGGGCACCGGAGTCCACGGTGCCGCGCTCGGTGAGCACGGGGATCTGCTCCACGGTGTCCACGACCGCCTGGGTGCACGCGGCGAGCATGAGGTCCAGCCACTCGACGAGCTGCTGGTTCGATCCCTCGGCGCTCGTGTCCGGCACGGGAACCTCCCCGGCGGCCTGCAGGACGGAGAGCATCGTGCCCGGCACGGGGTCTGTGAGGGCGGAGGAGCAGCGGACCCTGGCTGCCATGAAGGCATCCTTGAGCTGTTCCGCGGTCAGTCGCGCGCTGCCCTCCACGGCGTGGCCCATGGCGGTGAGCGTGAGTGCCGCGAGCATCCCGGAGTTGCCCCGGGCCTCCTCCAGGGCGGCCTGGCCGGCGTAGAGCAGCAGCTCCCCGACGTCCCTGCCCTCGATCAGGTGGGCGGCCTGTGCGGCGTGGCCCAGGGTGACGCTGAGATTGGCCCCGGTGTCCGCGTCAGCGACGGGGAAGACGTTGAGGTTGTCCAGGACGTCCGCGTGGTCGCACAGACCGCGGTGGGCGGCGTCGAGCCAGCTGCGCACCTCTTCGGTGGACGATCCGGGCTTACGGCTCAAAATGATCCCATCCTTCGACGACGTCGCGCCCGAACCACTGCCTCGGGGACTGTCCCGCGATCGTGACGGCCGGGCCCTCGCGATGCTGCCCGCGCGCGTCGCAACCCGTCGGTGCTGCGCTGCCGGGCCGGGCCCGCACGGGGGCCGCGGGCGCACACGAGCCTATCGCACGAGCCCCCGGCGGGAGCGGGGAATCCACAGGGAGCACGGCCAGCAGACCGTGGTCCTCCCCCCCGGTGAGCGCCCACTGCCAGGGGTCCGCCCCCGTGGCCCGCGCGGCCGGTTCCAGCTGCGCCACGGCGGGTTCCAGTGCGGTGGGATCGAGGTCGATGCGCACCCCGCTGGCCTCCGCGATCCGCCGGGCGTCCCGCAGAAGACCGTCCGAGACGTCCAGCATGGCGGTGGCCCCGGCACGCGCCAGGGCAGGCCCGCTCGCCACGGGGGGCCGCGGCCGCAGCTGGGCCGCGCTCAGGGACTCCCGGAGCTCCCCGGGCACCTCGTCCCAGCGACCGGGCACGGGGGTCAGCAGCGCGTCGAGCCCCGCGGCGGCGTGGCCGAGCACACCGGTGTGCACGAGCGTCCCACCGCCCCGGGCGCCGTCGCGCAGCACCGGGGGTAGCTCGCAGCGTCCCAGCACGGTGGCGGTGATCGACAGCTCCCGTCCGCGCCCGAGATCGCCTCCCACGAGGGCGCACTCCGTGGCGCCGAGCTCCTCGAACGCGCGGGAGAGGCCCTCGGCGAAGTCGGTGACCCACTGCACCGGGGTGTCCCCGGGCAGGGTGAGGGAGACGACGACCGCAGTGGGCGTGGCACCCATGGCCGCGACGTCCGCGAGGTTCTGGGCGGCGCACTTGCGGCCGAGGTCCCCGCCCGTGCTGCGGTCCCCGCTGGGCCACGCCGCCAGGAAGTCCTGCCCCGCGGTCAGCGTGTCCGTGGTGACGACCACCCTGCCACCGGGTGCGGCCACCACGGCGCAGTCGTCCCCCGGCCCGGTGAGCACGTGCGGGCCGTGCGTGGTGGCCACGGGCAGGAACGCCCGCAGCAGCTGCGACTCGCTCACCTGGGACACGGTGGCCCCCGGCGGTGTCACGGACTCGTGCGTCATGCGTCTCACCCTAACCACCCCCTCCGACGCGCAGAGCGCGCCCGCTCCACCGCCTATCCTGGGTGCCATGGTTCTCCCCTCCCCACGCCGCCGCCCGTCGTTCCGAAACCCGGCCGAGGTTCGGTCCCAAGTTCAGGACAACGAGCAGGTTCAGGCGCAGGACACGGGGTTCCCGGCCTCGCGGCCCTTCCTCGGCACGGGATCTCGCAGGGAGAGGCTCGCGGGCGCGGCCCGGACGACCGGGCACCCTGCTCGCGGTGCGGCGTCGTCGTCCCGGGCACGACGTCGCTCGGCGGGGCTCGGCGTGCTCGTCGCCGGGACGCTCGCACTCACGGGCTGCGGCTCCAGCGTGACGGTGGAGAGCGCACCGCACGCCACGGACCCGCAGTGCGCCTCGGTGATGCTCGCGATGCCGGACGCGGTCAGCGACCTCGACCGCCGCGAGACCTCCAGCCAGGGCACCACCGCGTACGGGGACCCCTCCGCGATGATCGTGCGCTGCGGCGTGGACGAGCCGGGCCCCACCACGGACCCGTGCACCAACGTCAACGGAGTGGACTGGCTGATCTCCGAGGTGAAGGACCAGGAGAACCAGTGGCGCGCCGTGACCTATGGGCGCTCCCCCGCCACGGAAGTGCTCTTCGACGGCAGCCGCGTGCCGTCCTCGACGGCGCTCGTGGACACCGGCTCCGCCGCGCAGTCCGTCCCCCAGACCCGCCAGTGCCTCTCGGTCAAGGACACCCTGGAGCAGCAGGGACAGTCCTGACCCGGCACTCACGGCACCGGGTCAGGACATTCGTGGTGGCAGGGACTTCCTGAGCGCAGGAACAGGGGAACGCGTCCGCGCTCGGACGCGACCCCCGCCGCGCGGGGGGTCACCCGCTCAGCGCAGCCCCACGGGCCGTTCGAGCGCGAGCGTGATGAGCTCGTCGATCAGCTCGCTGTACTCCAGGCCACTCGCGGCCCACATGCGGGGGTACATGGAGATGGGCGTGAAACCGGGCATGGTGTTGATCTCGTTGATCACCACGCGGTTGCCCGGGGTGACGAAGAAGTCGCAGCGCGCGAGCCCCTCGCCGTCCACGGCGTTGAAGGCGCGCACGGCGTCGCGACGCAGGGTGTCGATCACCTCGTCCGGCAGGCGTGCCGGGCAGGAGAGCATGGCGCCGTCGTCCTCCACGTACTTGGCGTCGAAGTCGTAGAAGTCGTGGCCCTGGACCTCGATCTCCCCGGGCAGGGACGCGCGGGCGGGCTGCGTCCCGTGACCGCCGAGGACGGCGCACTCGATCTCCCGGCCCTCGAGACCGGCCTCGACCACGACCTTCAGGTCGTGCTCCCGCGCCGTCTCCATGGCGGCGTCCAGCTGCGATGCCTCGTCCACCCGGGTGATCCCGAAGGACGAGCCGGCGCGCGCGGGCTTCACGAACACGGGGAACCCGAGGGCCTCGATTCGCTCGCGAGCACCCTCGCGGTCCGTGCGCCACATCCGGTCCGGGACCACGGTGTAGGGGCCCACCTCGAGCCCGGCCGCCTCGAACGCGATCTTCATGAAGTGCTTGTCCATGCCGATCGCGGAGGCGGCGACCCCGCAGCCCACGTAGGGCAGGTCCGCGAGCTCGAGCATCCCCTGCAGGGTGCCGTCCTCGCCGAACGGCCCGTGCAGCAGGGGGAAGACGGCGTCCACGTGGCGACCCCGCGTGAGCGGTGCCCCGAACTCGCCGGAGTCGTGGATCAGCAGTCGGCTGTCACCGGCCTGCAGGGGAAGGCTCACACGGCGCTCCCCGACCGGCAGCTGCGCTAGGGGCGTCTCCTCCAGCAGCGCCTCCAGCTCCTCCTGGGAGTACAGGAACCACGCGCTGTCCCGGGAGATCCCCACGCTCACGACGTCCCACTTGTCGCGGTCGATCGCGCGCAGCACGGACCGGGCGGTGATGAGGGACACGGAGTGCTCGGAGGAGCGGCCGCCGAAGACGACCGCCACGCACGGCTTCTCGCCCTCCGCGGTGGCCTCGGCGGTCTCGTGGCTGGTGCTCATGCGGTGTTCCCTTCGGATTTCAGGTCTCGGCCCAGCAGCTTGGGGGCCAGTTCGTCCACCGGGGCGCCGTCGCGCAGCACGCTCACCACGGCGTCCGTGATGGGCATGTCCACGCCGTGGCGCCGCGCGAGGGCGAGGACAGCGGGGGCCGAGGTGATGCCCTCGGCGGTCTGGGTCATGGCGTCCTGCACCTGGGCGAGCGTGAGGCCCGCCCCCAGCAGCCTGCCGGCGGTGCGGTTCCGGGACAGGGACGAGGAGCACGTGGCCACGAGGTCACCCATGCCGGAGAGCCCGGACAGCGTCGTGAGGTCTCCGCCCAGCGCGAGCGCCAGCCGGGTGGTCTCGGCGAGGCCGCGGGTCATCACGGATGCCTTGGAGTTGTCCCCGTAGCCGCGCCCGTCGCAGATCCCCACGCACAGCGCGATCACGTTCTTCACGAGTCCGCCGATCTCCGTGCCCACCACGTCCGTGTTGGTGTACGGGCGGAAGTACGGGGCGGCGCAGCAGCGGGCGACCCACGCCGCGGTCTCGTGCTCCGGGGCGGCCACGACCGACGCCGTGGGCTCCTCCCGGGCGATCTCCATGGCGAGGTTCGGTCCGGAGAGCACGCACGTGCGCCCCGCCCACTCCTCCTGCGAACCGGCCGCGTGCTCGCCGAGCAACTGCGCGATCACCTCGGTCATGCGCAGGCCGGTGCTGGACTCCAGCCCCTTGGCGAGGGACAGCACGACGGCGTCCGGGTCCAGGTGCGGGGCGGCCACCGTCAGCTGCGCGCGCAGCGACTGGGCGGGGATCGCGGCCACCACGAGGCCCGCGCCGTCCAGCGCGGCGGGCAGGTCGCTCGAGTACTCGAGCCCCTCCGGCAGGTCCACGCCGGGCACGTAGCGCTCGTTGCGGTGCTCACGGGAGAGGATGGCCATCGCCTCAGGGGAGCGGCCCCACAGGCACACGGTGCGCTCGGCACCGGCGTCCGCGGCGGCGTCGGCGAGGACCTTGGCGAAGGTGGTGCCCCACGACCCCGCGCCCAGCACGGTGATCTTCGCGGGGCCCGCCGCGGAGCGTGGCACGGGGGCGGAGGTGATGGTGGGTGGTGTCCCGTCGGTACGTGTCACGGTGCCACGCTCCCGCCCGCGTTCCCGAGCGGGGCACCCGGGTCTGCAACGGGTGCGCTGCCGGGTGCCGCGTCCGAGGCGCGGCGGGCCTCTGCGGGCGACGCGCCGTCGTCGGCCGTGTCAGCAGCCTCCGCCGACGCCGCGTCGGCGGTCGTTGCTCCCGGCCCCTGCGCCGCGTCACGGCGGGGGTCGAAGGGCTCCGAGGGCGGGGTCTCGCCGCGCAGCTCGCCCGTGAGCCGGGTGACGGCGGCCATGAGCACCTCGGTGGCGTGCGCGAGCTCCTCGGGGGACGGGTGGCCGGGGCGTGCGAGCCCGCCGGGCACGAGGTCCTCCGGGTGCAGCGGCGCGCCGATGGTGCCCGTGACCCTCTTGGGGGGCCACGCGCTGAAGGTGCGGTGCCCCTGCGGGTCCCGGTACAGGATCTCCTGGTCCCCCCAGTGCGCCATCGGCACCACGGGAACGCCCGTCTCGAGTGCCAGGCGCGCGGCGCCGGTGCGACCGCGCATGGGCCACATGTGCGGGTCCCGGGTGATGGTGCCCTCCGGGTACACGATGATCGCCCCGCCGCTGTCCAGCTCGGCGCGCGCGGCGACGAGCGAGTCCTTGGCGCGGGTGGATCCCCGGTACACGGGAACCTGCCCGGTCCTCTTCAGAACGGTCCCCACCACCGGGACCCTGAAGAGGGACTCCTTCGCCAGGAACCGCGGCATGATCCCGGCCTTGTAGACGGAATAGGCAACCGTGATGGGGTCGATCTCCGTGACGTGGTTGGAGACCACCACGAAGCCGCCCTCCGCGGGGAAGTTCTCCTGCCCACTCCAGCGCGGCACGGCGAGCGAGCGGTAGACGGGAATCACCACCGCGGCCAGCAGGCGGAACACGGAACGCTGAGAGGTCCTGCTCATGGGGCCATCCACTCCTCGGTGGGCAGCACGCACCGTCCCCGGCGGAGGCGGTGGTCGCTGCGGGATGCTTCTCGGAACGCGGCTCGCGGCCCTGGCGCGGGGCGCCGAGGACGTCGCAGGCTCACGGCTCGTCGACGACGAAGTTCGCGCCGAGCCCGCCGAGCTTGTCGGTGAAGTGCTCGTAGCCGCGCTTGATCAGCTCCACACCGGTCACCTGGGACACGCCCTCGGCGGTCAGGGCGGCGATCAGGTGCGAGAAGCCGCCGCGCAGGTCGGGGATGTGGATGTCTGTGGCGTGCAGCGGCGTAGGTCCGGAGATCACGGCCGAGTGCAGGAAGTTGCGCTGCCCGAAGCGGCACGGCACGGAGCCCAGGCACTCGCGGTGCAGCTGGATGACGGAGCCCATGCGGTTGAGCGCGCGGGTGAAGCCGAAGCGGTTCTCGTAGACCGTCTCGTGGACGATCGACACGCCCTTGGCCTGGGTCAGCACCACCACGAGCGGCTGCTGCCAGTCGGTCATGAAGCCGGGGTGCACGTCCGTCTCCACGATCAGCGGGTTGAGGTCCCCGCCGGGGTGGTAGAAGCGGATGCCGTCCTCACGGATGTCCAGCCCGCCGCCCACCTTCCGGAAGGTGTTCAGGAACGTCATCATGTCCGCCTGCTTGGCACCGGCCACGAAGATGTCGCCGCCCGTCGCGAGCGCGGCGGAGCCCCACGACGCCGCTTCCATGCGGTCCGGCAGGGCGCTGTGCACGTAGCCCGTGAGCTCGGGGACGCCCTCGATGCGGATCACGCGGTCCGTCTGGACCGTGATGAGCGCACCCATCTTCTGCAGGATGGCGATCAGGTCCATGATCTCGGGCTCGGTGGCCGCGCCGCGCAGCTCGGTGTGGCCCTCCGCGCGCGTCGCGGTCAGCAGCACCTGCTCCGTGGCGCCCACGGACGGGTAGGGCAGGTCGATCTTGGCACCCTGCAGCCCGTGCGGGGCGCTCATCCGGATGCCGGAGTCGAGCTTGTCCACCTTGGCGCCGAAGTTGCGCAGCACCTCGAGGTGGTAGTTGATGGGCCGGTCGCCGATCCGGCAGCCGCCGAGGTCCGGGATGAAGGCCTCCCCGAGCGCGTGCAGCAGGGGTCCGCACAGCAGGATCGGGATCCGGGAGTCCCCCGCGTGGGCGTCGATGTCCGAGTGGCGGGCGCGCGTGACGTTGGTCGGATCGAGAGTGAGCTGCCCGAGGGCGTCGTCGCGCGTGACCTCCACGCCGTGCAGCGAGAGCAGGTCCGTGACGACCTCGACGTCCTTGATCTCGGGCACGTTGCCGAGCGTGGACGGCGTGGACCCGAGGAGTGCGGCCACCATGGCCTTCGGCACGAGGTTCTTGGCGCCGCGTACGGTCACCTGACCCGACAGCGGCACGCCGCCGGTGATGCGCAGAGAAGTCATGACCTACCGATCTGGGGGAAGCGTCGCCCGCACGCGGAACGCGCACGAGACCTCGACATTCTACCGACTCGCGGCGGTCCCCGGTCCAGTCACCGCTCAGGTTCGGGCGGGCAGCGTGGTGGGCTTGAACGCCGGGCGGGTGCGCTCGTAGGCCTCGATGTCGTCCTCGTGCTGCAGGGTCAGCCCGATGTCGTCCAGGCCCTCCATGAGCCGCCAGCGGGTGTAGTCGTCGATCTGGAACGGGACGGTCACCGGCCCGCAGGTAACGGTGCGGGAAGCCAGGTCCACCCGGATCTCGATGCCCGGCTGCTCGTCCATGAGCTTCCACAGCAGCTCCACGTCCGACTGCTCCACCTGCGCCGCGAGCAGCCCCTGCTTGCCGGAGTTGCCGCGGAAGATGTCCGCGAAGCGCGAGGAGATGACGACCTTGAAGCCGTAGTCCCGCAGCGCCCAGACGGCGTGCTCCCGCGAGGACCCCGTGCCGAAGTCCGAGCCCGCCACCAGCACGGAGGCGTTCGTGTACTCGGGGCGGTTGAGCACGAAGTCCGGGTTCTTGCGCCACCCGGCGAACAGTGCGTCCTCGAAGCCCGTCTTGGTGATGCGCTTGAGGTAGACGGCGGGGATGATCTGGTCCGTGTCCACGTTGGACTGCTTCAACGGCGCGGCCACGCCGGTGTGGGTGGAGAACTTCTCCATGGCGGTGTCCTTCTGTAGCTGGTGCGGTGGGCGGGCTGCGGAGCTCAGGCCACGGGCTGGAGCCCGGACGGCACGGGGGCCGCGGCGTCGGCGGGCTCGAGGTCCGACGGCGCGCTCAGCGTGCCGCGCACGGCCGTGGCCGCGGCGACCACGGGCGAGACCAGGTGGGTGCGCCCACCCTTGCCCTGTCGGCCCTCGAAGTTGCGGTTGGACGTGGAGGCGCACCGCTCCCCCGGGGCCAGCTGGTCCGGGTTCATGCCGAGGCACATGGAGCACCCCGCGAAGCGCCAGTCCGCACCGAACTCGCGGAAGACCTGGTCGAGACCCTCCGCCTCGGCCTGCAGCCGCACCTTGGCAGAGCCCGGGACCACCATCATCCGCACGTTCTCGGCCTTGCGGCGGCCCTTGACGATCTCCGCGGCGGCGCGCAGGTCCTCGATCCTGGAGTTGGTGCACGAGCCCAGGAACACGGTGTCCACCGGGATCTCCTTCATGGGGGTGCCCGCCTCGAGGCCCATGTAGTCCAGGGCGCGGCGCGCGGCGTCCTTGGCGTTGTCGTCCCCGGCCTCCTCCGGCTCCGGGACGGGCTGGGACAGCGGCACGCCCTGGCCGGGGTTGGTGCCCCACGTGACGAACGGCTCCAGCTCGTCCGCGTCGATGAACACCTCGCGGTCGAACTGCGCGCCCTCGTCCGTGTGCAGCGTGCGCCAGTACTCGACGGCGGCGTCCCAGTCCTCGCCCTGCGGGGCGTGCGGGCGGCCCTTGACGTAGTCCATGGTGGTCTCGTCCGGGGCGATCATCCCCGCGCGGGCGCCGGCCTCGATGGACATGTTGCAGATGGTCATGCGCGCTTCCATGGACAGCGAGCGGATCGCCGAGCCGCGGTACTCGAGCACGTGGCCCTGGCCGCCGCCCGTGCCGATCTTGGCGATCACGGCCAGGATGATGTCCTTGGAGCTGACACCCGGCTTCAGGGTGCCCTCCACGTTGATGGCCATGGTCTTGAACGGGGCGAGCGAGAGCGTCTGCGTGGCCATCACGTGCTCCACCTCGGACGTGCCGATGCCGAAGGCCAGCGCCCCGAATGCGCCGTGCGTGGAGGTGTGGGAGTCCCCGCACACCACGGTCATCCCCGGCTGCGTCAGTCCCAGCTGGGGACCCACCACGTGCACGATGCCCTGCTCGGAGTCGCCCAGGGAGTGCAGGCGCACCCCGAACTCCTCGCAGTTGCGTCGCAGCGTCTCGATCTGCTTGCGGGAGGTCTCGTCCGCGATGGTCGAGAAGATGTTCTCGGTGGGGGTGTTGTGGTCCTCGGTGGCGATCGTGAGGTCGGTCCGCCGCAGGCCGCGCCCGGCCAGCCGGAGGCCCTCGAAGGCCTGCGGGCTCGTAACCTCGTGGAGCAGGTGGAGGTCGATGTAGATGAGGTCCGGGCGGCCCGCCTCGCCCTGGCGCACCAGGTGGTCGTTCCAGACCTTCTCGGCGAGGGTCCGCGGCGGGGTGGTCACGGCGGTCGTCGTCATCTCGTCTCTCCTGTTCGTGCTGCGGCGCCCCGGTGGCGGGCGGCTGCCCGTGGCGCTCCGGGGGCCGGAGGCGTCCTTTCGCACCATCGTCACCGCTGCCGGGCGCCAGTTCCACTCCGCGGACTTGCTTCTCGAATGCTGAGACGGCAGTATCAGAACATGGACACGACGCACGCGATCGACCCGTCCGGCGCTCCCCTCGGCTCCCCCCTGGGCGGCCGGGGCACCGGAACGGCCATGCAGGAGGACTCATCCTTCTCCCCCTCGGGCGTGGGCGTGATCGACAAAGCCTCCCTGATCCTCGACGCGCTCGAGGCGGGCCCGGCGTCCCTCGCCGACCTCGTGGACGCCACGAGTCTCGCGCGCCCGACGGCGCACCGCCTAGCCGTCGCCCTGGCCCACCACCGGCTCGTGGGCAGGGACGTGCAGGGCCGTTTCGTCCTCGGCTCGCGGCTCGTGGAGCTCGCCTCCGCGGCACGGGAGGACCGGCTGATCTCCGCGGCCTCCCCGGTGCTGCTGCAGCTGCGGGACAGCACCGGGGAGTCCTCGCAGGTCTTCCGCCGCCAGGGCGAGTGGCGCGTGTGCGTGGCCTCCGCGGAACGGCCCATCGGGCTGCGGGACACGATTCCCGTGGGCACCCAGCTGTCCATGAAGGCCGGTTCCGCCGCCCAGGTGCTCGTGGCGTGGGAGGACCACGCCCGGCTCATCGAGGGCCTGCAGCACGCCCGGTTCTCCGCGACCACGCTCGCCGGGGTGCGACGCCGCGGCTGGGCGCAGTCGATCGGCGAGCGCGAGCCGGGCATCGCCTCGGTCTCGGCCCCCGTGCGGGGCCCCTCCGGTCGAGTGATCGCGGCCGTGTCCATCAGCGGCCCCATCGAGCGGCTGTCCAAGCAGCCCGGGCAGAAGCACGCGGACGTCGTGGTCCAGGCGGCCCGTCAGCTCAGCGAGGCGGTGCGCGTCAGCGGGACGTGAGCCCCGCCCGCGCCACGGCGGCCGCGAACTCGTGGTGCGCCTCGAGCTCGCGGCGCACCGGTCTCTCCACGGACTCTACGGCGGCCTCGCGCACGGAGCGCAGCAGGCGGCGTCGTACCCCGGACGCGTGGACACGGGAGGCCAGGGACGCGAGCAGCGCACCCGTGAGCGCGAGGAACAGGGCGAGCACCACGCCGGTCACGACCATCAGCGTGGGCACCGGCAGCGGGAAGTCCTGGACCGTGGGCGGGGGCGGCAGCTGGATCTGGAAGTACTGCGCCAGGAACAGTCCGAGCAGCCACAGCAGGCCCAGCACCGTGACGAGCATTGCGAGCCACTGCAGGACGTCGAAGGCGAGCCACCACCACGACGAGCGGTGGGCCGAGAACTTCGTGCGGGCCACGGCCTGGTCAAGCGTGTCTGGCAGGCGCTGCTCGTTGGTGCGTGCGGCGGCTCTGATGCTGCGCCGCCACGGCTCGCCGGCCCCGGCGGAGACCTCGTCCGCGAAGCCGCGCACCGCGGAGTCCGCCGCCGCCTTCCGGGAGGCATCCATCGCCGGCACGGAGGTGCGGTGCACCCCGGGATCGGAGGTCTTCTCGTGGCTCTCGATGTGCAGGCGCTTGAGCGGGTCCTTGCGGAACCGGGAGAGCCAGCGGGTGGCGATCCACCCGGTGTGCCTGCCCGCCCTCAGCCGGTAGGAGCGGGCCGCGGCGTCGGCGACCATCTCGATCCCCCCGGCGCGCGCGAGCCCCTCGGTGAGCCGTTCGCTCGCTGCCTTGTCGATGCCGTGCGGGTCGCCCTGTCCCGCGGCGTCCGCGAGCTCCCGGGCGGCGTGCTGCACGTCCGTCTCGAGCCGCTGCCCCGCCGCCGCACGCCCCGCCGCCACCGCGTGGATGCGGTCGCGCAGCACGTCGATGCCCTGTCCCGTGACGGCCGAGACCGCCACCGGTGCGCTCTGCCCCGTGGCGGGCAGCCCGTCCTGGCGCACGAGGTCCGTGAGCGAGGCGAGCACGCCCGGCACGTCCCGTTCCGCGAGCCGGTCCGCCTGGTTGAGCACCACCATGGTCACCGCCCCGTGCCGCGCGAGCGGCTGCACGAAGTCCTGGTGCAGCACGGCGTCCGCGTACTTCTGCGGGTCAACGACCCACACGACCACGTCCACCATGCCCACCATGCGCTGCACGATCTGGCGGTGCTCGCGGGTCACCGAGTCGAAGTCCGGCAGGTCCAGCAGCACGAGCCCGCCCTGTGCGGTGCTCGCGCGGCGCCCGCTGCCGGTGGAGACGCTGAGTGCGGGGCCCACCACCCGGCGGTCGGCCACGTCGAGCCAGTCCAGCAGCGGCTGGCTGCCCTCCTCGCCCCAGATGGCGGCCAGGGGCGACGACGTCGTGGGCCTGCGTGCCGCGGCGCGGGCCAGCTCCTGGCCCGCCACGGCGTTGAACAGCGTGGACTTCCCGGAGCCCGTGGCGCCGAAGAACCCCACCACCGTGTGGTCCGCGGACAGCGCACGCCGCTGCCCGGCCGTGTCGAGCGTGTGCCGGGCCCGCTGCACCGCGTCCGCGTCCAGGCGGCCCTCCGCGATCTCGGTGGCCCGTGCCAGCCCCTCGATCCGCTCGGACAGGCTCACCGTCTCGTTCCGGGAACGGGGGCTCACAGGGCCTCACTCTCCCGGCGCACGAGCTCGGCGGCGGCGTGCAGCTGCTCAGCGGTGGGGTGCTCCCCCAGCTCGTCGATGGAGTCCAGGAACACCTTGGCGCGCTGGTCCAGCAGGCCGTGGATGCGGGACTCGAGGTTGCTGCGCGCCTGGTCGCTCATGCGGCGCACAGCGTCCTCGCCGAAGACCGCCTCGAGCAGCTTCATGCCCACCACGCCGGAGCCGCCGGCGATCCCGACCTCCAGGCCCGTGAGTCCGCCGGTGGTCGAGAACACGGCGATCATCAGGATCACGGCCAGGGCGTTCACACCCAGGGACATGGCCCGCGCACGCGTCCGCTTGCCCGCACCCTCCTGCTGGATCATGAGCATCACGTCCGACTGCCAGGCGCGGATGCTCTCCGCGACCTGCTCGGGGTAGTCCGGTGGCAGGGCGGCGGCGTCCCGTCCCGCGAGCAGCACCTGCCCGGACGGCTCGTCCCGCCAGCGCCGCTCCGCGGACTCCGCGGCACGCGCCGTGTTCTCCACGATCACCGCCTGCAGCCCGGTCTCGATGGCCTCCTCCACCCGCACCTCGGGCGCCGGCTGGCCCTTGAAGAACGCGGTCATCCGGTCCCGCACTCGGCCGATCCCGGCCTCCAGGCTGCGGAAGAACTCGCCGGTCCCCACGAAGTCCTGCCAGCGGGAGAGCACCTCCCCGCGCAGCAGGGTGCCGTCCCGCGTGGAGTCCACGATCGCCCGCAGCGCCTCGTCGAAGGAGGTGGCCACCTCACGGCGCAGGTGCTCCTCGGTGCGCTGCTGCGCGGCGACGGCCTCCGCGGTGCGCTCGGTGGTGTCCGCCAGCTCGCGCACCGCTCCGCCGAGGGTGCGCGCGGCGATCTCGGAGCGCGCCTGGGCGTCCGCGCCGAGGCGTTCGAGCCACTCACGCAGCGGCTCGACCGCGGCCGGCGGAAGCATCCCGGTCTCGTTCAGCGGGGACTCGGCCACCACGAAGATCGGTGCGGCCCCGAGCCCCTCCTCGTCCAGCATCCGCCGCAGGTCCTCCTCGATCTCTCCGGCGGAGGAGGCCTGCACCCGGTCGAGCACCACGGCCACGGTGATGTCCCGGCCCGCGGCGTTGCGCAGCAGCTGCCACGGCACGGCGTCCGCGTAGCGGTTGGCGGTGGTGACGAACAGCCACAGGTCCGCCGCGGAGAGCAGCTGCGCGGCGAGCGCGCGGTTGTCGTCGGAGATCGAGTCCACGTCCGGGGCGTCGAGGATCGCGAGCCCCTCGGGGATGTTCGTGTCCGCGAGCAGCACGAGGGACCCGGTGTCCTCCACGGGCCCGTCCCCCGGCTCCCCCGCGGGCGGCGTCTGCCCCGGCGCCACCACGGTCCCGTGCACCCTGGCCAGACGGGGCAGCACGCGCTGGGTGGTGAAGGCACCGGCATCGCCCGGGTGGTGGATCAGCAGTGGCCGGCGCGTGGTGGGGCGGATCGCCCCGGAGCGGGTCACGGGGTGGCCCACCAGGGCGTTGACGAGCGTGGACTTCCCCGCCCCCGTGGAGCCTCCGACCACGGCGAGCAGCGGCGCGTCCAGGGAGCGCACCCGGGGCAGCACGTAGTCGTCCAGCTGGGCGACGGCGCGCGCGGCGCCCTCCCGCTGCTGGGGCGCGCTCGCGGTGGCCAGGGGCAGGGTGGTGGAACGCAGCAGCTCGCGCGTGCCCTCCAGGGCCTCGATGAGCGGCATGGCCGGGGTCTCGTGGGTGTTCACACGGTCATTGTGCCAGCAGCGTGAGGTGCCGGCGGTGTGGCGGGTTCCGGACATGCAAAAGTCCCGGCTTCCGTGGAAGCCGGGACTTTTCTCGCGTGACCCCAGCGGGATTCGAACCCGCGTTACCGCCGTGAGAGGGCGGCGTACTAGGCCGCTATACGATGGGGCCGTGTACTTTTCCTGGACCGCTGAATTTCTTCTGCGGCACGATTGACGCACCAAACAGTAACATCAACCGTTCTGTTTTCCAATTCGTCATGTCCGACGGAAAGGAACGGTGTTCTCATTCTCATGAATCGCATTCACGAGGGAGAATCGCTGGGATACCAGGACTCGAACCTAGAACGACGGTACCAGAAACCGCTGTGTTGCCAATTACACCATATCCCAATGGCTGTCACCCGGCTCGACTGCTCCGTGCCGCGCAACGAGCAATAACTATACATCGTGTAGAGCGACCTGCCAAACCCCGCCCCACGGGGCATCGACCCGCCCTCGTGGTCCGGGAGACGACCCCCGCACCACGGGAACGGCCCCGTTCCGTGAGGACTCACCCTCTCAGAACGGGACCGTGCCGTCGTGCGGCCGGCTCAGCCCTCGAGCGTGGAGCGCAGGGCCTTGATCCGCGCCAGCGAGGAGTCCTTGCCGAGGATCTCGAGGGACTCGAAGAGCGGCGGCGAGATCCGCCGACCGGAGACCGCGGTGCGCACGGGACCGAACGCCAGGCGCGGCTTGATGCCGAGGCCGTCCACGATTGCCTCGCGCAGGGCCTCCTCGATGCTGGTCGCGGTGAACTCCGTGAGGGGCTCGAGCGCGGCCACCGCGGCGTCGAGCACCTGGGGAGCGCTGTCCTTGAGCTGCTTGGCGGCGTCCTCCGCCACCACGATCTCGTCGTCCGCGCGGAACAGGAACCCGAGCAGACCCTCGGTCTCCCCGAGAAGGTTCATGCGCTCCTGGACCAGCGGCGCGGCGAGGTCCAGGATCTCGTTCTGCCGCGGGGTGAGGGTCTCCCCGACCAGGTCCGCCGCGCGCAGGTACGGGACCAGACGGTCCCGGAAGTCCTGCGGGTCCAGCATGCGCACGTGCGTGCCGTTGATGGCCGTGGCCTTCTTGACGTCGAAGCGCGCGGGGTTGGCCAGGACGTCGTGGATGTCGAAGTTGGCCACGAGCTGCTCGACCGTGAAGATATCCTCGTCCGCGGACAGGGACCAGCCGAGCAGGGCCAGGTAGTTCAGCAGGCCCTCGGGGATGAACCCGTTGTCCCGGTGCAGGAAAAGATTGGACTCCGGATCCCGCTTGGACAGCTTCTTGTTGCCCTCGCCCATGACGTAGGGCAGATGGCCGAACTCGGGAATGAACTCGGCAACGCCGATGCCCATCAGCGCCCGGTAGAGGGCGATCTGGCGCGGGGTGGAGGAGAGCAGGTCCTCGCCGCGCAGCACCTGGGTGATACCCATCAGGGCGTCGTCCACCGGGTTCACGAGTGTGTAGAGCGGCTTGCCGTTGGCGCGGGCCACCACGAAGTCCGGGACGGAGCCGGCCTTGAAGGTGATCTCCCCGCGCACGAGGTCCGTGAAGGAGATGTCCTCGTCCGGCATGCGCAGCCGCAGCACCGGCTGACGGCCCTCGGCACGGAACGCAGCCTTCTGCTCCTCGGTGAGGTCGCGGTCGTAGTTGTCGTAGCCGCGCTTCGGGTCCTCGCCCCTGTCGCGGTGGCGCTGCTCGACCTCTGCGGGGGTCGAGAAGTCCTCGTAGACGTAGCCCGCGTCCACCAGGCGCGCGAGCACGTCCTGGTAGATCTCCCCGCGCTGGGACTGCCGGTAGGGCTCGTGGGGCCCGCCCACGTTCACGCCCTCGTCCCACGTGATGCCCAGCCAGCCGAGCGCGTCCAGGATCTGCTGGAAGCTCTCCTCGGAGTCGCGGGCGGCGTCCGTGTCCTCGATCCGGAACACCAGGGTGCCGCCGGTGTGGCGCGCCCACGCCCAGTTGAACAGGGCGGTGCGGATCAGGCCCACGTGCGGGGTGCCCGTGGGAGAGGGGCAGAAGCGCACGCGCACGGGGGTGCCTCCGGGAACGTTGGGGTGCAAGGTCGCTGCGTCGTCAGTCATGATGCGCCCATTCTACGACGCCGAACCACGTCACCTCCCGGGGTGTGGCACGACGACGACGCCGCGGCCCCGCGGCGTCGTCGTCGTGCGTTCGCCTGCGGGAACCCTGGCGCTACCGGCGCAGCACGGTGGTGAGCTCGCCGATCCCCTCGACATCCACGCTCAGCCGGTCGCCGTCGTCCACGGTGCCCACGCCGGCGGGGGTGCCCGTGAGGATCACGTCCCCGGGAAGCAGGGTGAAGGCCTCGGAGACGTAGGAGACGAGGGTGGGGACGTCGAAGATCATGTCCTCGGTGTTCCCGTCCTGCTTCAGCTCGCCGTTGACGCTGGAGCGCACGGTCAGTGCGGCGGTGTCCAGCTCCGTCTCGATCCACGGGCCGAGCGGGCACGCACCGTCGAAGCCCTTGGCCCGGGCCCACTGCCCGTCCGTGCGCTGGGCGTCGCGCGCGGTGAGGTCGTTGGCCGCCGTGTACCCGAACACCACCTCGGGGACGCGCTCCACCGGGACGTCCTTGCACATGCGCCCGATTACCACGGCGAGCTCCGCCTCGTAGGAGACCTCCTCGGTCCAGGACGGCAGCGTGACGGGGTCGCCGGGGCCGGAGACCGCGGTGTTGGGCTTGAAGAACAGCAGCGGGCGGGTGGGGACGTCGTTGCCCATCTCCCGGGCGTGGTCCGCGTAGTTGCGCCCCACGCACACGATCTTGGAGCGCGGAATCACCGGGGCGAGCAGACGGACCTCCGAGACGTCCACCGTGCGGTCCAGCTCCTGGACGCCCACGTAGAGCGGGTCCCCCGTGAGGTACTGCAGGGTCTCGTCCCCGGGCTCACCGTGGACCGTGCCGTAGTGGATTTCGTTCTCGTGTGTGAAACGGGCGATACGCATGCTCACAGGCTACACAGCCGCCCCGCTCCGACGACACGGAACGGGGCGGCTGCGAGGTACCGCGAGGCGGTGCGGCGAAGGCGCTCAGACCAGGCGGGTCAGCCAGCCGTGGGTGTCCTCGGCCCTCCCCGTCTGGATGTCGAGCAGCTGCTGGCGGATGGACATGGTCACCTCGCCGGGCTGGGCGTCGTCCGGGCCGATCGTCTCGTCGTTGCCCACGAGCCGTCGCACGGGGGCGATCACGGCCGCGGTGCCGCACGCGAAGACCTCCGTGAGGTGGCCCGAGCGCACCCCCTCGCGCCACTCGTCCAAGGTGAAGGCGCGCTCCTCCACCGTCATGCCGCGCTCCCGGGCCAGCTGGATCACGGAGTCGCGGGTGATGCCCTCGAGGATGGTCCCGGTCAGCTCCGGGGTGACCAGCCGGTTGTCGTCGAAGACGAAGAACACGTTCATCCCGCCGAGCTCCTCGATGGCGTCGTCGCGCTCGGGGTCCAGGAACACCACCTGGCTGCAGCCGTGCGCGTCCCCCTCCATCTGGGCAACCAGCGACGCCGCGTAGTTGCCGCCGCACTTCGCGGCCCCCGTTCCACCCGTGCCGGCGCGGGCGTAGGTGCGCGAGAGCCAGATGTCCACGGGCTCCACGGAGCCGAAGTAGTTCCCGGCCGGTGAGGCGATCACGGAGAACAGCGCCTGCCGGGAGGGACGCACCCCCAGGAACGGCTCGGTGCCGATCATGAACGGGCGCAGGTACAGGGACTCCCCCTCCCCGGACGGCACCCACTGCTGGTCCTGGACCACGAGCTCCCGGATGGCGTCCACGAAGACCTCCTCGGGCAGCGTGGGCAGCGCCAGGCGCTGGGCGGAGCGGTTCAGGCGCGCTGCGTTGGCCTCCGGGCGGAAGGTCCACACCGAGCCGTCCGCGTGCCGGTAGGCCTTCAGCCCCTCGAAGATCTCCTGGCCGTAGTGCAGCACCGCCGTGGACGGGTCCAGGCTCAGCGGGCCGTAGGGCTGCAGCCGGGCGTTGTCCCACCGCCCCACGTTCTCCTGCACGTCCCCCTGCCAGTCGATGCACACCATGTGGTCGGTGAAGTGCTGACCGAATCCCGGGTTCGCCAGGACGGCCTCGCGCACCTCGTCGGTGGCCGGGTGGGGGTTGAGCTGTTTCACGAATTCTGTGCTCACGGGTGTTCTCCTCTTGCCAACGTGTCCACGTCACCCGTCCGGCGGAGAGGGCAGGAACGCAGTCTTCTTCGTGCAGTATGCCGGGTCGGGCGCGCCCCGCCCAGGATCTGGGCCGCAGCCGGTCTCGGCGGGGGCGGATCTAGACGGCGGGCTCGCCGAGGAGGGCGACGACGTCATCCCCCACCTGGGACGTGCTGCGCGCGCTCGTGCCGCGCAGCTCCAGGTCCCGGCGCACCGCCCGCTCGACCCGCTCGGCCAGGTCCGCGTGGCCCAGGTGCTCGAGCATCATCGCGCCGGCCAGGATCGCGGCGGTGGGCTGGGCGGTGCCGGTCCCCGCAATGTCCGGCGCGGAACCGTGCACGGGCTCGAACATGGACGGCGCGGTGCGCTCGGCGTTGATGTTGCCACTCGGCGCGAGCCCGATGCCACCCGTCACTGCCCCTGCCTGGTCCGTGAGGATGTCCCCGAAGAGGTTGTCCGTGACGATCACATCGAAGCGCGCGGGGTCCGTGGTCATGAAGATCGTGGCGGCGTCGATGTGCATGTAGTCCACCGCGACCTCGGGGAACTGCTCCGCGAACTCGTCCACGGTGCGCTGGTACAGGCGACCGGCGTTGACCAGCACGTTGTGCTTGTGCACCAGGGTCAGCTTCCTGCGCTCGCGGCTCGCGGCGAGCTCGAACGCGTAGCGCACCAGCCGGCGCACGCCGTGGGCGGTGTTCACGGAGACCTCGGTGGCGATCTCGTGCTCCGTGCCGGTGCGCATGGTGCCGCCGTTGCCGGCGTAGAGCCCCTCGGTGCCCTCTCGGACCACCACGAAGTCGATGTCCCCCGGCTCGGCCAGCGGGCTCGTGGTCCCGGGGTAGAGGGTGGCCGGGCGCAGGTTGACGAAGTGGTCGAAGCCGAAGCGCAGCTTCAGCAGCAGGTCCCGCTCGAGGATCCCCGAGGGCACGCGCTTGTCGTTGGGAGCGGCCCCCACGGCGCCGAAGAGGATCGCGTCGTGGCCGCGCAGCCGCTCCATGGTGTCCTCGTTGAGCACCTCCCCCGTCTCGAGCCAGTGCTCGGCGCCGAGGGGGTAGGTGGTCTTCTCGAGCGTGACCCCGGCGGGACCGGTCACGGCGTCGAGCACCTTGACGGCCTCCGCGACGACCTCGGGTCCGATGCCGTCACCGGGCAGGACGGCGATCGAGTGGCTGCGGGCGGGTGCGGAGGCTGTCGTTTCGCTCATGGGCCCACCCTAGGCACGCCGTGCGCCCTCCATCCACATGCTGAACCGCTGTATCAGATAATGAGACGAGACGGCGGTGGGCACCCGTGACCTGTCCCTGGTGCCCACCGCCACTCCACGGTTGAGCCAAGCTCAGCCCTGCAGCGCCTCCGGCTCCTCGTACCGGGGGAAGACCCCGGAGGGCTTGGGAAGCACGGTGCCCGGCGCGATGCGCGTGCCCAGGGCCTCGAAGCTGCGGGCCTGCCCCTCGGGCTGGCCGAGCTGCTCCAGCAGGCGGGACATGGAGCCCGGCATGACCGGCTGCACCAGCACGGCCACGATCCGCAGCACCTCGGCCGTCACGTACAGCACCGTGGCCATGCGCGCGGGGTCGGTCTTGCGCAGCACCCAGGGCTGCTGGGCGGTGAAGTACCGGTTGGCGGAGGCGATGACCCGCCACACGGACTCCAGCCCGCGGTGGAACGCCAGGGAGTCGAACGCGGCCCGGTAGTCCGCCACCACGGCGTCGGCCTGGGCGAGCATCTCCCGGTCCTCGGCCGTGAACTCCCCCGGCTCCGGAACCGTACCCTCGAGGTTCTTCGCGACCATGGAGAGGCTGCGCTGGGCGAGGTTGCCGAGGTCGTTGGCAAGGTCCGAGTTGATGCGCCCGGCGATCGCGTCGTGCGAGTAGTTGCCGTCCTGGCCGAACGGCACCTCGCGCAGCAGGAAGAAGCGCAGCTGGTCCAGGCCGTACTCGGAGACCATGGCGTGCGGGTCGATCACGTTGCCCACGGACTTGGACATCTTCTCGCCCTGGTTGAAGAGGAACCCGTGCGCGAAGACCTTGCGCGGCAGCTCCAGGCCCGCGGACATCAGGAACGCCGGCCAGTACACGGCGTGGAAGCGCGCGATGTCCTTGCCGATCAGGTGCACGTCCGCCGGCCAGAACCGGCGGAACAGCGCGTCATCGGTGTCCGGGTAGCCGAGCCCCGTGAGGTAGTTGGTCAGGGCGTCCACCCACACGTACATGACGTGGTCCGGGTTGCCCGGCACGGGAGCGCCCCAGTCGAACGTGGTGCGCGAGATGGACAGGTCCTGCAGCCCCCCGCCCACGAAGGACGCGACCTCGTGCGAGCGCACCTCGGGCTGCACGAACCCGGTGCGGTAGAGCTCGAGCAGCCGGTCCTGGTAGCGGGAGAGCCGGAAGAAGTAGCTCTCCTCCTCCGTCCACGTGAGCTCGGTGCCGGTTCCAATCGAGTAGCGCTGGCCGTCCGCGCGCACCTCGGTCTCGTCCTCGGCGTAGTAGGCCTCGTCCCGCACGGAGTACCACCCGGCGTACTTGTCCAGGTAGATGTCCCCGTTGGCCTCCATCCGCTTCCACAGCTCCTGCGAGGCCGCGCGGTGGTCCTCGTCCGTGGTGCGGATGAAGCGGTCGTAGCTGATCCCCAGCTCGTCGTCCATGGCCCGGAAGCGGGCCGAGTTGGTGTCCGCGAGCTCCCGCGGGGTGGTGCCGAGCTTCTCCGCCGTCTGCTGCATCTTCTGGCCGTGCTCGTCCGTGCCGGTCTGGAACCGGGTCTCGAAGCCGTCCAGGCGCTTGAAGCGCGCCAGGGCGTCCGCGGCGATCGCCTCGTAGGCGTGGCCGATGTGCGGGGCACCGTTCGGGTAGGAGATGGCGGTGGTCACGTAGAAGGGAGTCTGCTCAGTCACCCCTCCACTCTATCGACCCCCGGGCACGACGTCGCCGCGGCGCCCTCCGTCGGGAGGGGTGCCGCGGCGAGGTCGTCGGGTCTCAGGCCGCAGCCCTCGCGGGGGCCACGGAACCAGCGCGGATCAGCGCGCGGCCGTGCCCTCGGTGTAGTCCTCGTCCGTCTGCTCCCACGCGAACAGCGAGCGCAGCTTGCGGCCCGTGGTCTCGATGGGGTGCTTCTCCTCCTTGGCGCGCAGCTCGGCGAACTCCTTGCCGCCGGAGGCCTGGTCCTTCATGAAGCGGTCCGCGAAGACGCCATCCTGGATGTCCTTCAGGACGTCCTGCATGCGCTCCTTCACGGAGGGGTCGATCACGCGGGGGCCGGAGACGTAGTCGCCGTATTCGGCGGTGTCCGAGATGGACCAGCGCTGCTTGGCAATGCCGCCCTCGACCATCAGGTCGACGATCAGCTTCAGTTCGTGGAGCACCTCGAAGTACGCGATCTCGGGCTGGTAACCGGCCTCGGTCAGGACCTCGAAGCCGTACTGGACCAGGTGGGACATGCCGCCGCACAGCACGGCCTGCTCACCGAAGAGGTCCGACTCGGTCTCCTCGGTGAAGGTCGTCTCGATGACGCCGGCGCGGGTGCCGCCGATGCCCTTCGCGTAGGACAGCGCGAGCTGCAGGGCCTGGCCGGAGGCGTCGACCTCCACGGCCACGAGGTCCGGCACGCCGCGCCCGGCCTCGAACTCGCGGCGCACGGTGTGGCCCGGGCCCTTGGGGGCAACCATGGCGACGTCCACGCCCTCGGGCGCCTCGATGTAGCCGAAGCGGATGTTGAAGCCGTGCGCGAAGAAGATCGCGTCGCCCTCTTCGAGGTTGTCCTTGATGGACTCGTTGAACACCTGGGCCTGGACCTGGTCCGGGGTCAGGATCATGATGACGTCGGCTTCCTTCGCGGCGTCCGCGATGGACAGCACGCGCAGGCCCTGGGCCTCGGCCTTGGCGCGGGATGTAGAGCCCTCGTTCAGGCCGATGCGGACGTCCACACCCGAGTCGCGCAGGTTCAGCGCGTGGGCGTGGCCCTGCGAGCCGTAGCCGATGACGGCCACGGAGCGGTTCTGGATGATCGAGAGGTCGGCGTCGTCGTTGTAGTAGATCTTGGCCATGAGCTTGCTCTGTCTCCTTGGATAGCGGGTGGGGTCGTGCGTGATCCGTTCACCACCGTGTGGTGGAGCCGGATCGGGTCTGTGGGCGGTGTGGCGGCCCGGAGGCCGGTCAGTGCCGCAGGGCCCTGTCCGACATGGACTTGGGACCGCGGCCCAGGGCCACGGTGCCGGCCCGGACGATCTCCCGGACCCCGAAGGGCTCCAGGACGTCCAGCAGGGCGTGGATCTTCTCGCGCGAACCCGTGGACTCGATCACCACGGACTCCGTGGAGACGTCCACGATGGTTGCGCGGAACAGGTCCGCCGCCTGCGTGACCTGCAGGCGCGTGCTCGCGTCCGCGCGGACCTTGACCATGATGTGTTCTCGCTGCACCGAGGACTCGGCCGTGAGCTCCACGATCTTGATCACGTTGATCAGCTTGTTCAGCTGCTTGGTGACCTGCTCCAGCAGCTCACCGTCCGCGTCCACCACCACCGTGATGCGCGAGATCCCGGACAGTTCCGTGGGGCCCACAGCCAGCGAGTGGATGTTGAACGCGCGTCGGGCGAACAGCCCCGCCACGCGGGTCAGCACGCCCGGCTTGTCCTCCACCAGAACGGAAAGAGTGTGTCGGCTCATCGATCAGTCCTCCGTGTTCCACTCGGGCGTCATGTTGCGGGCGATCTGGATCTGGTCGTTGGACACGCCGGAGGGGACCATCGGCCACACCATCGCGTCCGCCGAGACCACGAAGTCGATCACCACTGGCCGGTCGTTGATCTCCAGTGCCTTCTTGATGGTGGCGTCCACGTCCTCGTCCCGCTCGCACCGCAGCGCCGCGCAGCCGTAGGCCTCGGCGAGCTTCACGAAGTCCGGAACCCGGCGGGAGTTGTGCCCCGTGTTCAGCTCGGTGTTGGAGTAGCGCCCGTCGTAGAACAGGGTCTGCCACTGCCGCACCATGCCCAGGGACGAGTTGTTGATCACCGCCACCTTGATGGGGATGTCGTTGATCACGCACGTGGCCAGTTCCTGGTTCGTCATCTGGAAGCAGCCGTCGCCGTCGATCGCCCACACCACCCGGTCCGGCTGGGACACCTTGGCACCCATGGCCGCGGGGACCGCGAAGCCCATGGTGCCGAGCCCCGCGGAGTTCAGCCACTGGCGGGGGCGCTCGTAGTCCACGAACTGCGCGGACCACATCTGGTGCTGGCCCACGCCCGCCGCGTACACGGCCTCCGGCCCCGTGAGCGCCGAGATCCGCTCGATCACGTGCTGGGGGCTGCCGTGGCCGTCGTCCGTGCTGGTGTAGCCCAGCGGGTACGTCTGCCTGAGGGTGTTCAGCGCGGACCACCACGCCTCGAGGTCCGGTGTGCCGGAGTCCTCGTACACCTCCCGCACGGCCTGGGTGAGGTCCGGGATCACGTGCTTGAGGTCCCCCACGATCGGCACGTCCGCGATCCGGTTCTTGGAGATCTCAGCGGGGTCGATGTCCGCGTGGACCACCTTGGCCCCGGGGGCGAAGGTGTCCAGCTGACCGGTCACGCGGTCGTCGAAACGGGCGCCGAGCGTGACCAGCAGGTCGGACTGCTGCATCGCGTAGACGGCCGGCACCGTGCCGTGCATCCCGGGCATCCCCATGTTCTGGGGGTGCGAGTCCGGGAAGATGCCGCGGGCGGTCAGCGTGGTCACCACGGGGGCGCCCGTGAGCTCCGCGAGCTCCTTGAGCTCGTCCGCCACATCCGCGCGCATGGCGCCGCCGCCGGTGTAGAGCACGGGACGCTCGGCGGCCGCGATCATGCGCGCGGCCTCCTTGATCTGCTTGGAGTGCCCGCGGGTCACGGGGCGGTACCCGGGCAGCTCCATGGCCGGGGGCCAGCTGAAGGTCATCATCGCCTGCTGCGCGTCCTTCGCCACGTCCACGAGGGCCGGCCCGGGACGCCCGGTCGAGGCCAGGTGGTAGGCCTCGGCCAGCACGCGGGGGATGTCCTGCGCGTTGGTGACCAGGTAGGAGTGCTTGGTCACGGGCATGGTCATGCCCACGATGTCGGCCTCCTGGAAGGCGTCCGAGCCGATGGACGAGCTGGCCACCTGGCCGGTGATCGCAAGCATGGGGATCGAGTCCATGTTCGCGTCGGCCAGCGGGGTGACGAGGTTCGTGGCACCCGGGCCGGACGTCGCGATGCACACGCCCACGCGGCCCGAGGCCAGCGCGTACCCCTCCGCCGCGTGGCCGGCACCCTGCTCGTGGCGCACCAGGATGTGGTTGATCTTCTCGGCGTCGAGCAGGGGGTCGTAGGTCGGCAGGATCGCTCCGCCCGGAAGGCCGAAGACGTCCGTCACGCCCAGCTGCTCGAGGGAGCGGATGATCGCCTGGGAGCCGGTCATCTCCTCGGGGCCCACGACCTCCGCCGCGGCACCCGTCAGCCGTGCCGGGTCCGTCTCCGCGGCCTGGGCGACCGTGGCGGACGGCGCACGCCGCTGTGCCATCACCGCCGGTGAGATCGGCTGGTCCTTGCTCATAGTGCTGTGTCCTTACGTGCTGTGGTGTGCGTGGCGCCGAGCGGGGTGGTGCGGGGCGGGAACGAGCGGGTGGGACGTCGTGGTACATGAAAAAGGCCCTTGCCACGGGTTCCGTGGGCTGAGGGCCTGGAGGGTGCGCGCTCGGTACGCCTCAGGCCCGGTGTCCAATGAGGACGACCGGTACGAGGTCGATGAGAGTGCGCAGTGCCGGATTCATGTCCTCATGGTGTGACGTGGGAAACCCCCGTGTCAATCTGCGGACACCCCGTCTCAGAATGTGGACCGCGGAATGAGACGGGCGCGAGACACGGCGTCACACTCCGCTCCCGCGGCCCGCGCGGGCGCCCGTGACGGCGCCCGTGTCGACTCGGTCCCCCGGCAGGTCGAGTCGGCCGGGCTGGACCAGGAACTGCGGGCTGCGCCCCTGCCGCACTGCCTCCAGCTGCTCGAGCACGAGCTTGCGGATGCGGGGGCGGAAGGACTCGTTCGAGCCGCCGATGTGGGGCAGCACGATGGAGCCCTCCGCCGCCATCAGCGGGTGGTCACCGGGCAGCGGCTCGGGGTCCACGACGTCGAGCGCGCACCGAAGGCGCCCGGCCGTCACCTCCGCCGTGAGGGCCGCCGTGTCCACCACGGCGCCGCGGCCCACGTTGACCACGAGCGCGCCGTCGGGCAGCTGGCAGAGCAGCCGCTCCCCCACGAGGTGCTCGGTGGTGTCGGTGAGGGGAAGCGCGAGGACGAGGATGTCGGTGCGCGGCAGGATCTCCTCCAGCTCCGCCACGCCGTGCACGCGCCCGGAGGCGTCCTCCCGGGCGTGGGAGGCCACCCGGGTGACCTCCACCTCGAAGGGCTCCAGGCGCGCGATGACGGCCCGCCCGATCTCCCCCGTGCCCACCACCGTCACGCGGGAGTCCGCGAGGGAGCGGGAGAAGTACCGCTCGTAGCGGCCGGCGCGCTGGTTCACGATCGCCCGGTCGAACTCGCGCTGGGCGGCGATCATCAGGCCGAGCGCCACCTCCGCCGTGCCCGCGGCGTGGACCCACCCGCCTGCCGCGAGGGCGACGTCCGGGCCGATCTGCTCCGGCACGCCGTCGTAGCCCGTGGACTGCAGCTGCAGCAGGGCGACGCCGCGCAGCACCGAGGTGTCCTTGCGCCAGCGGTTCGAGTAGTAGGGGGCCACGGCGATGTCCACGTCCTCGCGGGAGCACCCCTCCGGCTCCCCCACGAGGTCCCACAGCACGCAGCGGAAGTCCGAGGTGGCCGCGCTGATCTCCTCGAACAGGCGCGGCTCGGGGAGGGAGATCACGTGCAGGTCGGTCAGGGCGATGTCCCGGGGCGTGGAATCCATGCTCGGAGTCTACTCAGGCACCCCTCTCGCCAGCCCGCCCCGAGGGGCGCATCGCCCCTGGCCCGCACCCGATTTGACTCCCTCCGCGGTGGTGCTAAAGTTATTTCTCGTTGCGAGGGAAAAGGCAACGGCGAGAGCCGGACAGCATCTTCCAGAGCATCACGCGCCTCTAGCTCAATTGGCAGAGCAATTGACTCTTAATCAATGGGTTCAGGGTTCAAGTCCCTGGGGGCGCACCAGCACGAACGACGAAGGCCGGGTCACCGAGGTGACCCGGCCTTCGTCGTCTCCGACCCCTGTTCAGCAGAGAGGTGGCACCCGCATGGTTCCCGTCCACGCACCGGAGGACACGGGTCACGTGGCGGCGCCCGAGGACACGGTGCAGCAGTGGGCCCGCGAGCGCGCCGACGTACTGCCCGGCACGGGTCTCGAGCACCCTTTCGGCCCCGAGTGGGACGTCTTCAAGGTGTGCGGCAAAGTCTTCATGCTGCTCACGGAGCTCGGCGAAGAACCGCTGGTCACCCTCAAGGCCCGCCCGGAGGATGCCCGCGCGCTGCGCGAGCAGTACGCGGCCATCACACCGGGCTACCACATGAACAAGAAGCACTGGATCACGCTGCGCCCAAGCGCCGAGCTGGACCGCGAGCTCGTCGAGGAGCTCGTCACGGAGTCCTACCTGCTGGTCCTGGAGGGGCTCCCCCGGTACAGACGCCCCGTGGACCCCGCCACGTTCGGGAACACCCCGAGCTGAGGCGAGCACCGGGTCGAGCTCAGCAGCACCGCTCCGTGCGGGCCCGGGGACCGCGCGATCGACGGCGCGTGAGGCACCCTGCGTCGTCGACCGAGGAACCGGAGACCTACGAGGAAGTGCCCGGGGCTCCCGTGGTCGAGGAACCCTCCACCGAGGCGTGCGCACCCTGAACGGCGGCCGGAGTGGCGCCGGAACCATTGTCGGAACCCGCGTCGAGGTCCTCCTGGACCTCCTGGCGCCACCGGGCGCCCCCGAGCGAGGAGATGATCTCCGCGAGCCGGCGCCGGAACTGCTCGTCCGACTCGTCACCCGCTCCCAGGAGCCCGTGCTCGAGCCTGGCCGCGTCCTCCAGCACCCGCTCGCCCGCCGGGGAGATGCTCACCACGTGCGAGCGCCGGTCCTGCTCGTTCTTCGACCGGGTGATGTGGCCATGGACCTCCAGGCGGTGCAGCGTCTTGCCCATGGTCTGCGCCTGCACCCGCACCTGGTGCGCGAGCTGCGCCTGCGTCATGCTGCCCTCGGAGTGCAGGACGTCCAGTGCCATGACACCCGCGTGGGTGATGCCGAGCGACGCGAGGTTCTCGTTCCACGCGTGCTCCACGAGTCGCGCTGCCGTGGAGAGCAGTCGGTTCGTGGGCCACTGGTTCCTGTATGGCATGTGCTGATCTTATCCGCTCAAAAATTTCCAGAACATTACAGTAAGCTCACTGAGCGGTCAATTCCCGGGGGACGTGCGCAGCATCCGCCCCTGTCGGAGCGGCCTGCCGAGATCTCCTCCGCGGAGATCCGCGCGGCCCGCGGGAACGACTCGCCCGAGGGGGACCGAGACACTCCGAGCACTGCGACGAGTGACCGGACCGCCCCTGCCCCAGGAGTGCACTGTACGTGAGGTTGCATACTTGGGGAACACCTGTCACCCCACGACGGAAGGAATCCACCGTGTCCGCACGCCTGTCCCCCGGCGATCCCGCCCCCGAATTCAGCCTGCCGGACGCGCACGGCGAGACCGTCTCCTCGCAGCAGCTGCGCGGTGAGCGCGTGATCCTGTACTTCTACCCGAAGGCCGCGACCCCCGGGTGCACCACGGAGGCCTGCGACTTCCGCGACAGCATGGCCTCCTTCTCCGCCGAGGGCTACCGGGTGATCGGGATCTCCCCGGACGCCCCCGCCGCGCTGGAACGCTTCACCACCGACCAGGAGCTGGGATTCCCGTTGCTCTCGGACCCTGACCACCGCGTGGCCGAGGCCTACGGCGCGTGGGGCGAGAAGAAGAACTACGGGAAGGTCTACGAGGGGCTCATCCGCTCCACCATCGTGGTGGATGAGCAGGGCACGGTGACCCTCGCGCAGTACAACGTGCGCGCCACGGGCCACATGGCCAAGCTCCGTAGGGACCTGGGCCTCGACGCCTGAGCCCCGCGGCGTCGACGGCGCGGCGGCCGGTGCCGCACGGCCCCGCCGCGGCCCGGCCCCACACGGCACGGCCCCACTGCGGCACTCACCCACCGCAGCACTGGCCCATCGGCGCACCCACTCCTCGCGGCACTCACCCATCGCGGCCTGGCCCGGCCTCGATCCGCGCCCACCCGGGCCAGGCCCCTGCGCGGGCTGAACCCACCGCGGCCCGGATCCGCCCCGGGCGGCGACGGTGACTGGTTAGGATGGAGCACGATCTCGACGGCGCGCGGAGCATCCCCGCGGCCGGCGACTGCGCGAGTGGTGGAACTGGCAGACACGCAGGATTTAGGTTCCTGTGCCTCACGGCGTGCGGGTTCGAGTCCCGTCTTGCGCACCATGCCCAGCCTGCCGAGCGCAGGACTTTCCGACGACGCCAGAAAGGTCCCGATGGCCGCTGAGAACCGTTTCGGCCGGCGCAGCTTCCTGGCCGCCGCCGGTCTCGGGCTGGCACTGTCGGGCTGCTCGAACGCCACGGCCCGCCCGTCCGCCGGCGCATCCGTGCCCAGTGGGCACTTCGTCCTGGCCCACGCGGCCGCGCCCGCCGGTCTGGATCCGTCGCGCCGGAACTCGCAGGAGACCTCCCGGATCTCTGCCCAGATCCTGGAGGGGCTGGTCTCCGCCGACCGCTCCACGGGAGAGCCGGCACCCGGTCTCGCCGAGTCGTGGACCGTCTCGGACGACCGCCGTTCCGTGACGTTCACGCTGCGCCGCGACGTCGTCTTCCACGACGGCTCCCCGCTGGACGCCGAGGCTGTCAAGGCCAACTTCGACAAGTGGCAGGCGCAGGCGGAGTCGGACGAGTCCTGGGCACCGCGCTGCGCGTTCGCCACGACTTTCCGCCACGGCCACGCGAACCCGCAGATCAGCACCGCGTACTCCGGGGTGGAGGCCACTGACGAGCACACGGTGGTCCTGCACCTGACCCGCCCCTACACGGCCCTGCTCTCCGCGCTCACCCAGCCGGCGTTCGGGATCGCCTCCCCGGCCAGCATCGCGGACGGCTCCGGGGAGGAGCACCCCGTCGGCACCGGACCCTTCCGCTTCGACTCCGCCTCGGACAGCTCCGTGACCCTGGTGGCCCACGACCGCTACTGGGGACAGCTCGGAGACGTGGGCACGCTCGAGATGCGCGTGGTCCCGGACGCCGACGTGCGCTGCGCGCTGCTGCTCTCCGGCGACGTCGACGCGTACGATCTCGTGGAGCTCGACGCCTTCGGTCCCCTGGCCCGGCAGGGCGTGCAGGTGCTCTACCGAGACCCGTACTCCGTGAGCTACCTCGGCCTGAACCCGAGCGCCACGATCCTGCAAGACGTGAACGTGCGCCGCGCCGTCGCCGCCGCCATCGACCGCGGTGCGATCGCCAAGTCCCTGTTCCCCAACGGCACGAACGTGGCCAACCAGTTCGTCCCGGCCCGGTTCAACGTGGACGGCGACGACCTCCAGATCCCCGGCTACGACCCGCAGCACGCCAAGGACCTCCTCAAGGCCAGCGCGTACAACGGGCAGCGGCTACCCTTCTACTACCCGCGCCACACCTCCCGCATGTACCTTCAGGAGCCCGAGCGCGTGTACGCGCAGATCTCGGCACAGCTCACGCGGGCCGGCTTCTCCATCAAGCCCGTTCCCGTGAACTGGGCGGACGGCTACGCGGACGTGGTCACGGACCCGGAGAAGGACCACGCGTTCAGCCTGCTCGGCTGGAGCGGCAGCTTCCGGGACCCGGACAGCTTCATGGCGCCGCTGCTCGGGAACCCGGACTCCCAGATGGGCTACTCGGACAACGGGATCATGACGGCCGTCAACCGTGCCGCGATGATGCCGGACGGCGATTCCCGCAGCGCCGCGTACAAGGCCCTCAACAACCGCGTGTCCGACATCGTGCCGGCCGTCCCCCTGTGCCACCCCGTCTCCGCAGTGGCCGTGAACTCCCGCGTGACCTCTTTCCCCCTCACCTCAACGGGTTTCGAGCGCTTCAACGAGCTCCAGCTCGCCTGACCTCGGCCCCACCCGTTGGGACTTGCCCCGGGCGGGCGATACCCTGGACGACGAACGCCAGGGTGCGATGCCGCGCCCATCACGAACGCACGGGAGAAAACGTGACTTCACCTCAGCACACCGAAACCGCCGACGTCGTCCTTGTGGGTGCCGGCATCATGAGCGCCACCCTGGCCACACTGCTCAACGACCTCCAGCCGGAGTGGAAGCTGACGGTGCTGGAGCGTCTGGACGCGGCCGGCCTCGAAAGCTCCAACGCCTGGAACAACGCGGGCACCGGCCACTCCGCCCTGTGCGAGCTCAACTACGCCCCCCAGGCCTCGGACGGCACAGTCAGCGCCACCAAGGCACTGAACATCAACGAGCAGTTCCAGATCACGCGCCAGCTGTGGAGCTCGCTCGTGGAGAACGGCACGCTGGGCGCGCCCAGCACATTCATCAACTCCGTGCCCCACATCTCCATGGTCTTCGGCGACGACCACGCGAACTACCTACGCGCCCGCTACGACGCCTTCAAGCCCCACAAGCTCTTCGAGCGCATGGAGTTCACCGAGGACCGCGAGCAGATCGCGCAGTGGGCTCCCCTGACCATGCACGGCCGCGGTGCCGGGCGCGTAGCGGCAACGTTCGCTCCCGAGGGCACGGACGTGGACTTCGGCTCTCTGACCAACCAGCTGCTGCGCCACCTGGGAGGCCGCGGCGTGAGCATCCAGTACGGCCAGCAGGTCACCACGCTGGAGCGCCAGAGCGACGGCTCCTGGCTCGTGTCTGTGAAGGACCGCCTCAACCGCGACAACAACCGCGTGATCCGGGCACGCTTCGTGTTCCTGGGTGCCGGCGGCGGCGCGCTGCCGCTGCTGCAGAAGTCCGGGATCAAGGAGGCCAAGGGCTTCGGCGGATTCCCCGTCTCGGGGCTGTTCCTGCGCAACGTGGACCCGACCATCACGGCCCAGCACAATGCCAAGGTCTACGGCCAGGCGTCCGTGGGTGCCCCGCCCATGTCCGTGCCCCACCTGGACACGCGCTACGTGGACGGCGAGCGCGCCCTAATGTTCGGTCCCTACGGCGGGTTCCGCCCGAACTTCCTGAAGCAGGGCTCGCTGCTGGACCTGCCCAAGAGCGTGCGCGCGCACAACCTCTACCCCATGACCCGGGCGGGCATGGCGAACCTGGACCTGGTCAAATATCTCCTGGGCGAGCTCACCAAGACCCGCTCCCAGCGCATCGAGGCGCTGCACGAGTACTACCCCAGCGCCGAGGAGTCCCAGTGGGAGCTCATCGAGGCCGGTCAGCGCGTGCAGGTCATGAAGGCCGACAAGGCCAAGGGTGGCGTGCTGCAGTTCGGCACGGAGCTCGTGACCAGCGCGGACGGCTCCATTGGGGCCCTGCTCGGCGCCTCCCCCGGCGCCTCGACCGCGGTGCCGATCATGCTGAACCTCCTGACCAAGTGCTTCCCGGCCAAGATGTCCGAGTGGGAGCCCCGCATCAAGGAACTCATCCCCGCCTACGGTGTGAAGCTCAACGACAACCCGGGGCTCGCGGACGAGATCATGGGCCACACCGCCTCGGTGCTCGGCATCAAGTAGATCTCACGCGCTCTTTCGAGGGGGCTTTCGTGCACAGCGTGCGGAGGCCCCCGTTCTCTTTTCCCCGTGCCCCCTTTTCGTGGACAGGCCCCGTGGCTTCGGCCAGAAGTGTGGACACAGGTCATAAGAGAACTGTCAGTACCCTCTCGTAGCATGTAGATAACGCCCATCGGGGGGTGGGCGTTATTAAAGGGGGAAGTATGACGTCAAGGGGGAGTATCGAGGCGTGGGATGCCTTGAGTCGCTGCCATGTCTCCGTCACGCGGGAGCTGCAGCGCGAAGTCGATCTTCGCGGTCTGTCCCGTCGTGAGTTCGAGGTGCTGACAACGCTGCACAGCGCCGACCGTGGGGGCCTGAGGCTGCGAGACCTCAACAGCCACGTGCTGCTGACGCAGTCGAGCCTGTCCCGCATGCTCGAACGTCTCGAGAACAAGGGACTCGTGACTCGCCGTCAGGACTCCCAGGACCTGCGCGGAGTGCGCGTGGCCCTGACCGAGGCCGGGAACCGGCTCCACGACGAGATCTCGCAGGACAATGACCAGAAGGTCGCGGACGTGATGAGCACTGCGCTCGACGCCCAGGAGATCAGGGTCCTCACGCGGCTCAGCGAGCGGATCCACCAGTACGCGCTCTCGCTGTCGCGCTGACACGCGCCTCACACCCGCACCGCGCCCGTGAGTTCTCACGGGCGCGGTGTCGTCGTCCGGGGGCGCGACGGCGCGCGGCAGGTTCCTGCGGCGGCTGACCGCGGGATTCGCAGCCTCGAACCGGGTGTTCCGCGAAGGCTGCCCAGGGGTTGCCCGACGGACGGCAGGGCGGCGGGCGACGTCGTCGGCCCGTGCGAGCGCCGGGACCGCGAGTACTGGGCTGCGGGCCGGGAAGTCAGTACACTTCTGGGAGTATTCCCGCTCCGCATCCGTGCCTTCCGCTCCCCGAGAGGACCCCCATGACCGATCAGAACCCGGAGTCCACCGCGCGCCGGAAGGACGCCGCTCCGCACCCTGACCACGACTCGAAGCCCGACTCCCCCCACCAGCTCCAGGGCCGGTCCTGGGGGTACATCTTCAAACGCGGCCTGGCCGAGTTCTCGAAGGACGGGTGCACCGACCTGGCGGCTTCCTTGACGTACTTCGCCGTGCTGTCCATCTTCCCGGCGCTGCTCGCGCTCGTGTCCCTGCTGGGCGTCTTCGGACAGGGCGAGGCCACCACCACCGCGATCCTGGACTTCCTGGACCAGTACGCCCCGTCGTCACTGGTGGAGCTGCTCTCCGGCCCCATCTCCCAGCTCACCACGCAGTCGGGGGCGGGGCTGGCCCTGGTCGTCGGCATCGTCGGTGCGCTGTGGACCGCCTCCGGCTACACCGGGGCCTTCGCGCGCGCCATGAACCGCATCTACGAGGTCACGGAGGGGCGCCCCTTCTGGAAGCTGAAGCCGGTCATGCTGCTCGTGACCCTCGTGATGGTCCTGATCGTCGCGCTGGTGATGATGATGGTGCTGATCTCGGGCGACATCGCACAGACCCTCGGGGACCTCGTGGGCCTGGGCAGCACAGCCGTGACCGTCTGGAACTGGGCAAAGATCCCCGTGATCATCCTCCTGCTCGTGCTGCTCATCGCGATCCTCTACTACGCGACGCCCAACGTGAAGCAGCCCAAGTTCAAGTGGCTCAGCCCCGGTGCCGCGATTGCGCTGGTGACCATGGCAGTGGCCGGCCTGGCGTTCGCGTTCTACGTGGCGAACTTCGCCAAGTACAACGCCACCTACGGCGTGATCGGCTCCGTGATCATCCTGCTGCTGGGACTGTGGATCATGAACAACGTGCTGCTGCTGGGCGCCGAGGTGGACGCGGAGATCGAGCGCGGCCGCCAGCTGCAGGGCGGCATCCGCGCCGAGCGCACCATCCAGCTTCCCCCGCGCGACACGGCGCAGGCCAAGAAGCTGCAGAAGAAGGAGGAGAAGCTCGAGGCGCAGGGCCGCAAGATCCGGCTGCACACCGAGCACATCGACTACTCCCAGGGCTCCTGAGCCGGTTCCGGCACAGCCTGTTCCTCGTGAGGGGCCCGCACTGTGACCACCGTGCGGGCCCCTCGTGCACTCCCGATCTCCCCCTCCGCCCCTCCGCCGGGGCGCGCTCCTCGGCGGGCGCATTTCCTCGGCGGGCGAACGACGGCGCACGGCCGGTGTCCCGCGCACGGGGTAACGCGCATACTGGGGTGGACACAGAATCCGAGTCGACGGAGGCAACCGCATGCACAAGGTCAAGGGCGTCGTCGTACGCGCCAAGAACGAGCCGGCAACCCTCGAGACCGTCCTGGTCCCGGATCCCGGGCCGGGCGAAGCACTCGTGGACGTGCTCACGTGCGGGGTGTGCCAGACGGACCTGCACTACAAGGTGGGCGGCGTGGGGGACGACTTCCCCTACCTTCTGGGCCACGAGGCCGCCGGCGTGGTCAGCGCGGTGGGTGAAGGCGTCACCGAGGTGGAGGTGGGTGACCACGTGATCCTCAACTGGCGCGCGGTGTGCGGCGAGTGCCGCGCGTGCCGGCGGGGCGAGCCCTGGTACTGCTTCAACACCCACAACGCCACGCAGAAGATGACCCTGGAGGACGGCACCGAGCTGGAGCCCGCCCTCGGCATCGGGGCGTTCGTGGAGAAGACCCTCGTGGCCGCCGGCCAGTGCACGAAGATCGAAACCCCGCTGCAGGACGAGCAGTACGCGGCCGTGGGCCTGCTCGGCTGCGGGGTGACGGCGGGGATCGGCGCGGCGCTGAACACCGGTGCGGTCAAGCGCGGCGAGTCCGTGGCCGTCATCGGCTGCGGCGGTGTGGGCACCGCGGCCGTCGCCGGTGCCGCTCTCGCCGGCGCGACCACCATCATCGCGGTGGACGTGGACGACGAGAAGCTCGCGACCGCGCAGCGTCTCGGGGCCACCCACGTGGTCAACTCCCGCACCGCAGACGCCGTGGAGGGCATCCGGGAGCTCACCGACGGCAACGGCGCGGACCTCGTCATTGACGCCGTCGGCGTGCCGGACACCTTCATGCAGGCCTTCCAGGCGCGAGACCTCGCCGGGCGCATGGTGCTCGTGGGCGTGCCCAACCCCGGAACGGTTGCCGAGATCCCCCTGGACGAGGTGTTCTCGCACGGCGGGTCCATCAAGTCCGCGTGGTACGGGGACACCCTGCCCTCCCGCGACTTCCCCATGCTCGTGGACCAGTACGTGCTGGGCCGCCTGGACCTGGACGCGTTCGTCTCTGAGCGCATCGGCCTTGACCAGGTGGACGAGGCGTTCGAGACCATGAAGTCCGGCAAGGTCCTCCGCTCCGTGGTGGAGGTGGCCCGATGACGCAGACACCCGAGACCGTCGTCACCGATCCCCGTGACGGTGTGAGCGTGACCAACTGCGTCACCGAAGGCACCTTCAGCCTGGACGGACAGACGTGGGACGTCGAGAACAACGTGTGGGTCGTCGGGAACCAGGCCGAGTGCGTGGTGATCGATCCCGCCCACGACCCCGAGGCCGTGCTCGCGGCGGTGGACGGCCGCACCGTCACCCACGTGCTGCTCACGCACGGCCACGACGACCACATCAAGGCCGTGCGGGACGTCGTCGAGCAGCTCGACGGCAACCCTCCCGTGCTGATGAGCCACGAGGACCTCATGCTCTGGCACGCCGTCCACCCCGAGGGCACCGAGCCGGAGCCGCTGCACGACGGCCAGGAGCTCACCGCCGGCACCGTGACCTTCACGGTGCTCGCCACGCCCGGCCACTCCCCCGGCTCGGTGGTCTTCCACGCCCCCGATCTCGGTGAGCACGGAGTGGTCTTCACCGGCGACACCCTCTTCCAGGGCGGCCCGGGAGCCACGGGACGCTCCTACTCGGACTTCCCGACGATCATCGACTCGATCGACAAGCGCCTGCTGACGCTGCCGGAGGACACGCTCGTGCTCCCCGGGCACGGAGACGCCACCACGATCGGCGAGGAGAAGCCCCACCTGGGCGAGTGGATCGCCCGGGGGCACTGACCTGTTCCCGCCACCGGCCGACGACGCCGCCCCGGTGCCTTCCACGGTGAAGGCGCCGGGGCGGCGTCGTAGTTTCTCTCCCCCCCCCCCCAGCCGTGGGGAGGTCAGATCCTGGGATCGTGGACCGGCGAGCGGCGCAGCGTGTAGCTGAAGAAGAGCGCAGTGCCCAGCAGGAGCATTGCCGCCGCGACCGGCCCCATGGCCGCGGACATGTAGTCGCGGTGCACGCCGAGGTAGGCGCAGACGATCAGCCCCACGGCCGTGGATGCGCTGGAGACCACGGACATCTGGGCGACCAGGCCCAGGAACCCCGTGGTGACGCCCACCTGACCGGCGGAACTGTGCAGGCACAGCAGGCTGGGGCCGGAGAAGAGACCCACGAGCAGCAGCACCACCGAGTACCCCAGAGACCCGGAGGGTGCCGAGAGCAGCATGGACGTCACCAGGGCCCCGGTGCCCGAGAGCACCATCATGTTGGACGCCGTGATGCGGTGCCGGAACCGCACCGCCAGGCTCGAACCCACGGCCGCGCCGAATCCCAGGAGCGCGTAGATCGCACCCATCGTCTCCACGCTGTCGAGAGACACGGAGTAGACCGCCAGGCAGCCCTGCACAGCCCCGAGCAGCGCATTGAGCGCGCCGATGCCGTAGAGCAGACCGTGGCGCAGCCGGAACGTGGTGGTGCGGGGTGCGGGCGGCACGGAACGGTCCACCCGCAGCAGGTGGACCGGCACGTTGGCCTGCGGATAGCGGGACGAACGGTGCGCCACGAAGAGCGCGATGGTGACGAGGGACAGTGTGGCAGAGACCTTCAGAACGGAGGAGGGGCCAATGACCACCGCGAGCAGCCCGGTGAGGGCCGCGCCCAGAACGGTGGCGAGGGCCTCGTTGACGGACTCCCGCCGCATGGCCGACGAGAAGGCTTCGAGCCGACCCTGTCCCTCCAGGACGGAGGCCCAGCGCAGACGGGCCGCGAGGCCCATGGGCGCCAGGGAAAGGCCTGCGATGAAGAAGGGAACGAAGGCGGAGACCGCACCCCACGAGACGGGCACCGTGGAGACGTCCACCCGGGAGAGCTGCCACATCACCCCGCCCTGGATCAGGGCGATCCCGGCCAGCGCCCACTGCCGCCAGCGGACGTTAGAGAACAGGGCCATCCCCACGGCGCACACGGCCATGCCGAGACAGAGCGCGGCGGAGCTCAGGGCCGCGGCCCACGCCGAGGACGCGGACACCGCAACCCACGTGAGCACCCCGAGCGGAGCCATGACCTGGGGCAGCCTCAGCAGCAGGGTGATCGTGCTGAGCTGGCGGTCGCTGCGGACGAGCCGTTCCCGTGCGGCGGGATCGGGCGGCGCGGAAACGGGCACCGGGGTGCGGGTCGCGGTACTCACCGTCTCAGCCTACGTGAGCACCGCAGAACCGGTCTCGACGCGCAGGTGCGAACCCCGGGGGGTCTTGGTGACCACCAGCTGGGTCTCGATCCGCTGCTTCATCTCGCTCACGTGGGAGACCACCCCGATCACCCGCCCACCGCGGCGCAGCCCGTCCAGGGTCTCCAGGACCTGTTCCAGCGTCTGCTCGTCCAGGGAGCCGAAGCCCTCGTCCACGAACAGCGTGTCGATCTCCGTGCCCCCGGCATCTGCCCGCACGACGTCCGCGAGCGCCAGTGCCAGCGCCAGTGAGGTGAAGAACGACTCGCCCCCGGAGAGGGTCTCGGTGCCGCGGCGTGCTCCGGTCCAGGCGTCCTCGATCTCCAGCCCCAGGCCGGACTTGCCACTGCCCCGGGTCTGGTCGGTGTGCACGAGAGTGAACCGCCCGGACGACATCGTGGCGAGGTGCTCGGAGGCGACGGCCGCCACATGTTCCAGTTTCGCGGCCAGGACGAAGGAGGTCAGGGTCATGCGGAGGGAGTTCTCCGAGGAAGTCGCGGTGGCCACGCCGGCGAGCCCGCTCAGGCGTTCCGCACGGTCCCGGGCAGCTCGCAGTGCGGCTTCTCGGGCGGGTGCCTCGTGGGCATGGGACCGCGCCTCGGCGGTGAGGCCTTCGAGGCCCCCGAGCAGCCGGTTGAGCGCATCCCTGTGCCGCGCCGCCTCGTCGCACTCGGACTGGGCCCGGTGACGTGCCTCCGCCGACGCATCCTGGCGTTGCTGCTCGGTGAGCCGAGCGGCGCGCTGCATGTCCTGGGTCGCGAGTTCCGCGTCCAGCGCCGCGACCTCGCTGGTGACACGCGTGACCCAGCCGGTCAGGTCAGTGGCCTCCTCCTCGTCCATGAGGGCCTCGTGGACCTCCGCCTCCGTGCTGAAGGGGGACCGCGCGAGTGTGCGCTCGAGGGCTTCCTCCGCCGTCCGTTCCTCGTGCCGGGCCGCGTCCCGTTCGTCCTGCGCGTCGGACCAGCGGGTGGTGAGCTGCACGAGTTCCTCGGCGGCCCGGACCCAGTCCTGGACGGACGCGAAGGGCCCGAGGGCACGGGTCACACGCTCCCGCTCCGACGCGCAGCGGGCACGTGCCGCCTCCACACCCGTGCGCACACCCGCCATCTGCGTGGCCACGTCACGTTCCTCCGTCTCGAGACGGGTCACGGCTTCGTGCACGGTGGCCACTTCCTCCGTGCCGCGCTCCAGTTCCGCGAGGGCGGATTCGAGGGCCTCCTCGGCGAGAGCTGCCCGCCGTGCGCGTTCCGCGACGTCTGCGAGGTCCTCAGTCGCACCGCGCGCCAGGTGTTCCGCGCTCGTGCGCTGCGCCTGCTGCCAGCGCTGGTGGGCCGCATCGGCGGTGTTCTGCGCCGTCTCCCGATCCTCCCGGGCGCCTTGGAGCATCCCGGGGCTGACGTCCTGCTCCGCATCTCCCGTGGCCGGGCACGGGTGCTCCGTGGAACCGCACACCGGGCACGGATCCCCCTCGGAGAGTTCGCGGGCGAGGCTGGCGGCGGCACCGGCATAGCGGCGGGCCTCCAGGGACTCCACCCGGCGGGCCGCTTCACGCCGGGCAGTCTCGGCGGACTCGAACTCTGCGGCCCGCGCGTTTTCCGTCTCACGGGCCCGGGCGTAGTCACGGCTGGCCTCGACCGCCTCGCGCGCCGCCCGGGCACGCTCCCTCACGAGGCCCTCGTCCTTGACGTGCAGTTCGAGCTCCTGGCGGGAGTCCTCCCACCGCACGAGGTCCGCGCGCCGTGCGGTCAGCTCCGCCGCGATCTCCTCGGCTCGCAGCTCAAGTGCATGCAGACTCTCCTCGTCCCGCGCCAGGGCGGTCTCGTCCTCGGCCAGGGTCCGGGCACGTTCCGCTGCAGCCCGTGCGGCCTCACGCGCGGTCACCGCCGCGTCCCGCAGCTGCCGGGGCATCTCGGGGGTGCTCTCCAGCTCGCGGACCAGATCAGGTTGGTCGCGCAGGACGTCCCGGAGTGACCGTGCCCCTGCGGTGTCCTGCGTGAGTGCCGCCCGCAGGGCCTCGACCGCGGAGGCAGAGTCCGCCACGCGCTGTCGAGCCCTGACCGCCGTGGTCACGGGCTCCGTGAGGGTCTCTGCAGCCGTGTGCTCCTCGAGCCGACGTCCCGCGTCCTCGAGGCGCTGCGACTGCGCCCGCAGCTCGGCTCGACGCGCCGCGAGCCGGTCGAAACGGGCGAGGAGCCCGCTCAGCGCCTCGAGTTCCGTGATCCGCTGCTGAGAGGCCGCATGGCGATCGGCAGCTTCATCGCGGGCGGCCCCGGCACCAGCAAGCGCCAATTCGCAGTCGGACACGAGGGCGCTCCACCGCTCGGAGAGGCCAGCCGGTTTCTCCTGAGGAGGGGTTTCGCCGCCGCTGTCCTCGTCATCGCCGCCGTCGTCGTCCGGGGAATTATCCTCGCTCGCCGTGCGCACTCCGTCCGCTGCGTCAGCCGGCGACAGGACGGGTCCCCTTCCGGGCAGACCGCTCCGCGGATCCTGCTCGTTGAGTTGCGACAGGCGCTCCCCCAGGCGGTGAAAGAGTTCCTCGGAGCGTTCCCACTCGAGCTGAGCCGACGCCGTGTCGGCCCTGGCGGCATCTGCCCGGGCCTTCAGCTCCTCCTGGACGTCCGCGTAGACGTCCGTGCCGAACAGCGTCTCCAGGAGTTCCTCCCGCTCCCGGGATCCGGCCTGGAGGAACTGGGCGAACTTGCCCTGGGGCAGCATCATCACCTGGGTGAACTGCTCCCGGTCCAGGCCCACCGCGTGGTGGATGGCCTGGCCCACGTCGTCCGGGCGGTACCCCCGGTCAACCCACTGCCCCTCCGTGTACTCGCGCAGCAGCACTGTGGCGTGGCGGTCGCTCCATCCGGAGGCCGCCCGCGTGGAGGGCTCCCGCCACGCCGGGGTCCGGGTGACGCACCACCGTCGGCCGGACGCCGTGAACTCCACCTCCACGCACGGCCCGGTGTGGGGGTCCGCGTGGTCGCTGTGCTGGACCTTGCGGCCGCCCTTGCCCACGGTGGTGGGTCCGGAGCCGTAGAGGGCGAAGCAGACGGCGTCCAGCACGCTCGTCTTGCCGGCACCGGTCTCGCCGTTGAGCAGGAAGACCCCGGCTTCGTTGAGCGCATCGAAGTCCACGGTCTCGTGCTGCGGGAACGGCCCGAAGGCGGTGATCTCCAGACGGTGCAGTTTCACTGTTCCACTCCCCTGCTCTGCACGGTGGAGACGACGTCCGCGATCTCCGCCGACTCCTCCGCCGTGAGTCCGCGCGAGCGGACGTGCTGGTAGAACTGGGCGCACAGTTCCTCTGTGGTCGTGGCCTCCGCCAGGCGTGCGCTGTAGGCACGCTCGGTACTGGCCCGACCGCCGTCGGGCTCCCACCTCAGCTCCACCGTCTTGGGAAAGCGAGCGCGCACCCGCTCCATCGCGGAGGCCGGGCGTTCCTCGTCCGTGAGGACCACTTGGCACCAGGCCTCCTCCTCCGTGCCGAGCGCGGGGTCGGAGAGCAGCGACTCGAGCGGGCCCCGCAGCCGGGCCAGCCGCAGGCCGGCCCGGTGGTCCAGGGGGACGACGTCGTCCACGCCCTTCTCACCGACCGTCACCAACCACGCGCCCTTGGCGTGGGTGGCCTCCGAAAAGGAGTAGGCCACGGGTGATCCGCTGTAGCGAGCCGTCTCCGTGATGCGCTGACGTCGGTGGATGTGGCCCAGGGCCGCGTAGTCGTGCGCCGCGAAGACCTGCGCCGAGACCGTCCCCAGTCCTCCGGAGTCCACCACGCGCTCGGAATCGGTGGCCTCGGCCCCCGTGACGAAGGCGTGCGCCATGACCACGGATGCGGGTGAACCTCGGGAGGCCCGGTCCTCGTTCACACGGTGTATGACCGCGCCCAGCACCGCCTGGTGGGTGAGTGCGCAGTCGAGCAGAGGCGCGGTGGCCCGCGGATCCAGGTAGGGAATGCCGTAGACCGCGAGGGCTGCGGCGTCATCACCCGTGGACGGAAGCTGCGGGGCCGTTCGCCCGCCGGTCTCTTCACCGGCCACCTCGACCCGGGTGGCTGTGACCCCTCCGACGGACGACTCCGAAAACAGAACCGGCCGGGCGGAACCCTCCAGAGTGGTCAGGAGGAACACTCCGCCATGGGCCATGATGCGGGAACCGAAGCCCAGGCGCGCCGGGGAGTCGTGGTTGCCACTCGTCAGCACCACGTAGGCCCCCGCCTCCCGGATCTGGGCCAGGGTCGTGTTCAGCAGCTCCACCACCTCGGTGCGGGGTTGAGCGCGGTCGTAGACGTCGCCGGACACCAGAACCACGTCCACCCCGTACCGGCGGACCCAGTCGACGATCTCGCCCATGGCGCGCGCCTGGACATCCAGGATGTCGACGCCGTGGAAGGTCCGCCCCAGGTGCCAGTCGGAGGTGTGCAGGATCAGCATGAGCCCACTGTAAGACGGAGCACAGACACGCATAAGCGACGGTCGTCGGTGAGGAGAGACCCCGGTCGAGGTCGACTGCCGGAACGCCGTGCCGTCCCTCTGGCCGACCCGATGTCTCGAAATCGCGGGATTGTTGCGCCGCTTTGTGCCTCCTCACACGGCTCTGACATGCGGTCATGCATGCGCATATTCCACGCTCTCCACAGTGCGCGACCGGGTGTGGCTCCCGGCGGGAAGCACCCCTATGCTCTGGGAGATGTTGGACACGTCACACCTGGTGTGGCGAGACAGGGGGAATTCATGAGCATCCACGATGTCGTCGCGAGGAGCCGACGTGCAGCGGGGGTCTCCGCCGCGGTCCTGGCGGCGGTGCTGCTCACGGGGTGCACGGGTGGTGGCGGCGCCCCCGAGGAGACGGCCACGGCGTCGACCGACTCCTCGTCATCCTCCCGCGCCAGCGCATCGGCTGAGTCCACCGCCAGCGCCGGGGCCGGGGACACCAGCACGACGACGCCCGCACCTTCCGGCTCGGAGAGCCCCCTGCCCGACGACTGGCGCCCCCAGGAACCCACCGTGCTCGCCACGGGCCAGAAGGTTCCCGACGACTACGAACCCGCCACCCTCGAGCACCCCGCGAGGAACGTGCCGAAACCCGTCATGCCCGAGGAGGCCAAGCAGGAGACGGAGGCCGGCGCGCAGGCTTTTCTCAACTACCGAGCCGATGCACAGTGGTACTCCATTCAAACCGGCGATACCTCGTTAATACGCCAAGTCACCTCTACAGACTGCGCGAATTGTGTTGAGCAATACGACTCGTTCGATCGCGTGTACTCCGACGGAAACTGGTCCGGTGGCGGAATGGAAATTCAAAAAATTATCCCTGATTCATTTATTAAGCGTGCTGACGGCGGGTACAACCTACCTGTCGAAACGGTAAATTACGGGCTGGTTACCTTCAGGGGTGGTAAGGTTATAGAGCGACAGATTCCCTTTGACCTAAAAGACCGCTTTGATGTCTACATATTGTACAAAGAGGGGTCCTGGCTGTACGTTACCGCATCTCCGCGAGGATCGATGTGATGCGAACCTTTAGCACGTGGGCTATCCTTGCCGTTATATGTTTATCATTAACTATGACGCCAGCAAGGGGCGACGATGGCAGTAATTATGGGGGATTTGGCAACGGGCGCGAAGATGGCTCCGTCAATACATCCGCGAGTGCTAATGGCAGTTCCATCACTATCAAATTAGATGCAAATCACGCTCCAGGCGCAAACGCCACTTCTGGGGTATCTTCGGGTGGCTTAGGGGTAACGGCCAACGGTGCACCCTGGGATCCCGACAAGGATGCCGCATTTCAGAAAGCTCTGCGCAACGCCTTGATGTCGAACGACGACTCCATCTTCTTCAACTCGCAGCTCATGGACACGGCCAAGAACCGGACGACCTACGGTCTGCAGGATCCCTGCATCGACGACAAGGGCTCTGCGCTCACTCGCTGCCGGACGTCGCAGGAGTGCACCGATGACTCGGGAGCCAAGGGTGTGAACATGGACGTCGTGGTGGGTGGCACTGGGGACGGCCAGCGTTCTGCTCGCGGGACACAGATGTGCGTGGCCCAGGGACAGGCTGAGGGTGCAGACGATGAAGGCTACGTCCCCCTGCCCGTCTTCACGCTCCAGGATTTCCAGCAGCTCGCGGTGGCACCGGCGGAGAACCACGCCCAACCAGCCCCGGACACCTTGAAGAACATGAACACGAACGTCTACGCGGTGGCGCAGCCCCAAACTTTTGAGACCACCCTGGGCGGCTATCCCGTGTCGGTCCGCGCCTATCCCGTGCAGTACACCTGGAACTACGGCGACGGCAGCACACTCGGCCCCACTCCCCTCACGGGCGCCCCGCTGGCAGACGGGGAATGGGACGTCCCCACCGACACGTCGCACGTCTACACGGCCACCGGCGACTACAGCCTGACTCTCACCACCTCGTTCTACGGGGAGTACAACATCGCGGGCACCGGGTGGCAGCCGGTCAACGGCTACAACCAGGTCACGTCGCCGCCCGTCGCGCTCACGGTGTGGCGGGCCACGGTGCACAACGTCGCCGACGACTGCCTGGTCAACCCCGCGGGACTCGGCTGCCCGGGCGGTCGCCGCTGACGCGCACTCGGAGACCCAGGAAGTCAGGGGCCCAGGAGCCGGGGAGCCGGAAGCCCAGGGCCGGGGAGCCCCGGAGTCAGGGAATTAGGACTGAATCGAGCCGCGCCGTGAAGTCGCACCTTTCATAGACTGGAGCCATGACGTCACCCGGGACCCCTGAACTGCTGGACCGAGACCACGGCCTGGATCCGTCGTCGTCGGACTATCCGAACGCCGTGCGCAGCGTCCTCCTGGCACCCTGGGCCGCAGGTGACCCGGTCGCTGGGAACGAGGCCGTCCAGCTCTCAGCCCGCACGGTGAGTGCGCTCAACGAGGTCGCGCGCTGGGCCAACGACGGCCAGTCCGCTGACCCCACCGCCTGCGCGTGGCTGGCGTATCTCCGCTGGGCCGTCGCCAACGGAGCCCAGCTCCCCTCCGACGCCCCCAGGCCGCCCGTCGACGTCCTTGACCGTGACTTCCCTGCGCTCTCCGCCCCTGGTCCGCACGACGGGGACAGTTTCACCGCCCTCGCCACCGGCCGCCTCGGAGAGGTCCTGCGGCCGGTCCTGCCGGACGCGCAGAGCCCCGAGGTGCTGGCGCGCACCGCGCCGTACGGCCTGATTCCGAACGTGGGGTGGAAGTCGCTCATCGTGCTGGCCCTCGACTCGGCGGCGATCACCCACGGCAGCCCGGAGGCACAGACCGCGGCAACGGCCCTGGCCCTCACGGTCCACGCGGCCGTTCGAGCCCGCAGTTCAGGCGCTTCGCTGGCAGAGGTTGTTGCAGAGACGGCCCGGGTCTCCTCCGAGATCACGAGGCCCGCCCCGCGCACACGTCACCTGCTCGCCACCCTGGCCGACGCGGACTCCCGCGCGGCGCTCTGGACCGGTGCTCCCGAGATCCTCACGGGTCGGCTGGGCACGGGCGCCACGGCCACTGAAGCCCTGGCTCTGGGCCTCGCGGCACTGCTCGCGGTCGAGGACGCAGCAGAACGTGAGGTCCTCACGAGTGGGGACTCCACACGTGAGGACCACGTCGGCGACCGTGCGTTGACGGGCCGTGGCCGGCCCGGCTCGGGAGACGACGTCGCTCGCGCGGCCTGCGCACTGCTCACCGACCGGGGCGTGACGAGTTCCGCGGCGCGGCACGTGGTTCTCGTCGTCGCGGCCGCCCGCTGGGGACTTGCAGCCGCTCGGGTGGAGACAGAGAATGCGCCCCGGGCCGACGATCAGCGGGCGGCGGAACCCATGACGTCCGACGGCGCTGACTCCCTCGGCGCCGCTCCCACCGTGGGGGCCCCGGCGGGATCACGCCGAGGCAGCACTGGGAACACCGAGGACACTGAGAGTGCCGGGATCACCGACAGTGCCGAGGGCGCCGGGTCGCGGGATGCCGTAGATCCGGTGCGCGCCGAGCTTCTCTGCCTCGCGGAGCAGTGGAACTCCCTGTGGCGGCCCTGACCGGGCCCTCCGAGACTGCGGACCAGTCGTAGCTCCGGCCTGCTTTCCCGAGTCCGCGGGCTAGTGGCAACCAGGCAAGCGGCAAGTGGCAGCACTGACTGACACCCCGGGGCCACAGGCACGTGACAACCCGGCTCGACCCCGCACCGCCCGACCGGGAGTGAACCCCTCAGAGTTCTCCGCGCTGCATCCTCACCCCGTAGTGCGCCGCGAGCTCGGCCATGCTGTCGGCCCCGCTGCGCCGCGCCAGGTCCCGCACGATTCCCGCGCAGGCCAGTGCGTCGCTCAACGCGTTGTGGTGGTCCTGCACCTCGGCCCCCGCCGCGCGCGAGGCCGAGGGCAGCGCGTAGGAGCGCAGGGTGTACGCCGCGCGGGAGAGCCGCAGGGTGCACGCGTAGTCCCACGCCCGGGCCGCCCCGCCGCAGGCGTTGTTGGCTGCCTTGACGACCCCCGTGTCGAACACCGCATTGTGCGCCACGAGCACCGCATCCGGGTCCTGCGGAGTGATCGTGCGGCACACCCAGCCCCAGGCCGTCTCGAAGGTCGGGGCGTTCTGGACGTCCGCGGGCCGGATGCCGTGGATCCGGATGTTTCCCGGCTCGAAGGCGTCGTGGCCCGGAGGTGGCCGGAGCAGCGAGTAGCGCGTGTCGACCACCTGTCCGTCCTGGACCCGCACCACGCCCAGGGCGCATGCGGAGGCCAGGCTGCGGTTGGCGGTCTCGAAGTCGATGGCGGTGAAACTGACGGGCACGCTCCGAGCCTAGGCAACGGCTCCGACACCCAAACCGGCCGAACCAGGCGCGGTCTGGCCGAGACCGGTCTGCCCGAGATCAGTCTGGTCGAGACCGATTCGGCAGAGAGCAATCCGGCAAAGCCAGGCGCGCCGAGAATGGTCTGCCCGGAAGCGGCTCGCGCCGCAACGACCGTCAGGCGGCCGCGACGGCCCGCGTCTCGTACCACGCGTCCGCCTTCTCCACGGCCTGCCGGATCTGCGCGGCGTCCAGCTCGTGGTGCAGGGCGTAGGCAATGGCCTGCAGGGGGAAGATCCTGGCGTGCAGCTGCGCGCGCTCGTAGCTCTCGGGATCGGTGGCCTCACGCACGCTCGACCAGCCGAACCACAGCCCGAGCGAGGCGACGTCGTAGGCGGGGTCGCTCATGCAGGCGTGGTCCCAGTCGATGACACCCACCAGGTGCTCGCCGTCCCACAGCATGTTGGAGCCCATGAGGTCCCCGTGGACCAGCTGGGGGGTCACGTTCTCGAGCGCCACGAGGTCCTCGATCGCCCCCATGGCCCGGTCCCTGTTGCGCGGCAGCAGCAGGGGCAGCACCTGGTCGAGGAGAACGTGCCTGCGGCGGTGTCCGCCCCAGTGCTGGCCCGGCCGGTCCAGCCACGGCTCGGCGTCACGGGCGTCCGCGTGCCGGATCTGCTCCAGTGCCCGGCGGAGCTCCCGGGGGTCGGCCGATCCCGGCGCGCGCGGGGCCCCCGGCAGCCAGGTCATCCCCACGGCCGTGTAGCGCCCGTCCTGAAGCACCGGGGTCAGCGGCCGGGGAATCGCGAAGTCGAAGTCGGGCAGCCGCGTGAGCGCCTCGGTCCGCCGCCGGACGTTCTCTCCGGACGTGGGGTTCTTGGCGATCCGCACGCTCATGAGGTGCCCGACGTTGACCACGATGTGCGCCGATCCCCCGGCGTGCAGCTCCCACTCGGAGCGGTCCACGCTCACGCCCGCCTCTGCGAGGACCGCCTCGACGGCGCCGGCAAAGGGGAGGTGTCCGCACGCGAAGGTCATGTGTCAGCCCTCGGGCTCCGTGGCGGGAGAGGCGGTGGCCTCGGACGCCACGACGTCGCCGCTGCCGCCCGCTTCGGGGGCAGCGCCGCAGTCCCGCTGGAGCAGTTCCAGCAGGATGGGGAGGGCCTCGGCCATGGCACGGGCACGGTGGCTGATCCGGTTCTTGTGCTCGGGGCTCAGTTCGGCGCAGCTGCGTCCGTTCTCCCCCTCAGGAGCCAGGACGGGATCGTAGCCGAAACCGTTCGATCCGACGGGCGCGGTCAGGATGGTCCCGGGCAGCTCGCCGTGAACCACGTGCTCCTCGCCCCGCGGGTCCACCACGGCCACGGCGCACACGAACTTCGCACGGCGGTTCTCGGGCGCGATGTCCGAGAGCTGGGCGAGCAGCAGGTCCAGGTTGGCCGCGTCGTCGCCGTGCGTCCCGGACCAGCGCGCGGAGAAGATTCCCGGCGCCCCACCCATCACGTCCACGGCGAGACCGGAGTCGTCCGCGAGCGCGATCAGACCGGACTCGGCGGCCGCGGCGCGCGCCTTGAGCAGGGCGTTCTCCTGGAAGGTCACGCCGGTCTCGACGACGTCGCCCAGTCCGGCCGCCGCAGCGTCCACCACGGCGCCGGAGAACCCCGCCATCTCGAGCATGGTCTGCAGCTCGCGGACCTTGCCCTGGTTGTGGGTTGCCAGCACGATGCGGGCACCGTGCGGGTCAGCGGTCACGGGTGCCCTCCAGCGTGCTGCGCTGGATCTGCGCCAGCTGCGCGCACCCCGCCACGGCGAGGTCGAGCAGGGAGTCGAGCTCGTCCCGGCGGAAGGGCGCGCCCTCGGCGGTGCCCTGGACCTCCACGAAGTCCCCGGAGCCGGTGACGACCACGTTCATGTCCGTCTCCGCACGCACGTCCTCCACGTAGGGGAGGTCCAGCATGGGCACGCCGTCGATGATGCCCACGGACACGGCGGCCACGGAGTCGGTCAGGGGCTGGGCGCGGGGCTTGAGGATGCCGTTCTCGCGGGCCCAGGTGAGTGCGTCCGCGAGCGCGACGTACGCGCCGGTGATGGACGCCGTGCGGGTGCCGCCGTCCGCCTGCAGGACGTCGCAGTCGAGCACCACGGTGTTCTCGCCGAGGGCCTCGAGGTCGATGATGGAGCGCAGAGAGCGGCCGATCAGCCGGGAGATCTCGTGGGTGCGCCCGCCGATCTTGCCCTTCACGGACTCACGGGCCGAGCGGGTGGAGGTGGCTCGCGGGAGCATCGCGTACTCGGCGGTGACCCAGCCGCGGCCCTGGCCCTTGAGCCAGCGGGGCACGCCCTCCGTGAGCGAGGCGGTGCACAGCACCCTGGTGCCGCCGAACTCGATGAGCGCGGAGCCCTCCGCCTGCTCGGACCACCCGCGGGTGACGGTGACGGGTCGCAGCTCCGCGACACCGCGGCCGTCCGAGCGGACCACCTGCTCAGCGGACGAGTCGCTCTGACCCTCGGCGGTGGTGGTGGACGTGGCCGGATCGGTAGGCGAGGTCATGCGCTTCAGCCTAGTCGTCGCCTCCGGCCGGTGCCAACGCATCGACCGAACGTTCGGTGGGGCGGGCGACGTCGTAGCGCCTGTTCACCCGCGTCACCTCCACCGCGCCGTCGTACACCCCGGCCGCCTCGGTCTCCACGGTCTCCGGGGAGTTCCAGACGGGCAGGTGGGTGAGCAGCAGCCGCCGAGCTCCCGCGGCCACGGCCGTCTCCCCCGCGCGCCGGCCGGTGAGGTGGATGCCACGCAACCCGTCCTCGCGCCCCTCCTGGTAGGCCGCCTCGCACAGGAAGAGGTCCGCGTCCCGTGCCGCGTCCACGAGCTCGTCGCACGCGTCCGTGTCCCCCGAGTAGGTCAGCACCTCGGTCCCGGAGGGCCCCCGGTACTCGACGCGCAGCGCGTACGGCTCGGGGCACGGGTGGTTCACCGGGAACGGGGTCACGGTGAACGGTCCCACCGTCACGGAGCGCAGGGGCTGCCACACGTGGAACTCGAACTCGGTGTCCATCGAGTGCTCCGGAGGCAGCAGGTGCAGCTGGTTGAGGTAGGTGGGCAGCTGCGACGGGCCGAACAGCGGGATGGGCCCGGCCGTCCAGCCGCGCGGGTCCCACTTGATCGCCACGTGCAGCCCGCCCACGTCCACGCAGTGGTCCGGATGCAGGTGGGACAGCATGATCGCGTCGATCGTCTCGAGCTCGATGTGGCGCTGCAGGGCGCCCAGCGTCCCGTTGCCCATGTCGAGCACGATCCGCCACGTCCGGCCGTCCGCGTCCTCGCCGCTGAGCAGGTAGCAGGAGGCAGGCGCGTCGGGACCGGGGAAGCTGCCGGTGTTGCCGACCACGGTGAGCAGCATGTGTTGACCTTTCTGCCGCCGGCTCAGCGCTGAGCCGGGTGGATCGTGGCGAGCGAGCCGGTGGGGTACTGCTCCGCGACGGAGGCGGTGTGGCGCACCCGGACCACCTCGGGTCCGAGGAATCGCTGGGCGAGCGCCTCGAAGCCCACGGGGTCGCCCGTGGCGAGGAACTCGTGGTGGGGAGCGAGTGCGGGATCGCGTTCGAGGTCGTGGTCCATGAGGGAGCGGTAGACGTCCCGCGCGGTCTCCTCCGCGGAGGAGACCAGGTTGACGCTCTCCCCCATGACGTAGGAGATCACCGCGGTGAGCAGCGGGTAGTGCGTGCAGCCGAGCACCAGCGTGTCCACCTGGGCGTCCTTGAGCGGCTGCAGGTACTCCTGGGCGGTGCGCAGCAGCTGCGGGCCCGTGGTGACGCCGCGCTCCACGTACTCCACGAACTCGGGGCACGCCACGGAGGTGATCTCCAGCTGGGGCGCGGCGGCGAAGGTGTCGTCGTAGGCGCGCGAGCCGATGGTCGCCTCGGTGCCGATCACGCCCACCCGACCCGTGCGCGTGGTGGCCACGGCCCGGCGCACGGCCGGCTGGATCACCTCGGTGACCGGGATGTCGTAGCCGCGCGTGTAGCGCTCGCGGGCGTCCCGCAGCACGGCGGCCGAGGCGGTGTTGCACGCGATCACGAGCAGCTTGACGCCGGAGTCCACGAGGTCGTCCATGATGCGCAGGGCGTTGGAGCGGACCTCCGCGATGGGCAGGGGGCCGTAGGGCCCGTGAGCCGTGTCACCCACGTAGAGGATCTCCTCGTGGGGCAGCTGGTCGATGATCGAGCGGGCCACCGTGAGCCCGCCCACACCGGAGTCGAAGACGCCGATGGGCGAGTTGGGGTTCGGTCCTGGTCGACGTCCGTGCTCAGCCTGCATACCGGAAAACTGTAGTGCTTTTCGGGGAGCACCTCCCACATGAGTCACCCGGTAACGGGGCCGGGGCTACCGGGACGGCAGCGTCTTCAGCAGCGCCGTCATGAGGGTCTCCTGCAGCCAGGAGACGAAGTTGTAGACCACCGCCATGTAGTCCTCCACGGTCTCCGTGCGGCTGAAGTCCGTGAGCTCCCCCACCCGTTCGGCGTCCTCCGGCGAGTCGATGCCCAGCCGGGCGGCGAGCACCACGCGGACGTCGTTGAGGGCGCGGGCGAAGTCCTGCGCCTGCTCGGGGGTGAGCAGCACCGGATCGGACTCGAGCGCGAGCGAGGACGCCCGCAGCGCCGCCGTCTTGCTCTCGCGCAGGGTGCGGTCCGTGAGGCGCCGGAACTCCGCGGCCTGCTCCGGGTCCGACGACGCGGCGGGCAGCAGCCGGCGCACCGCGGGATCCTGAGGCTCCGGGACCTCCTCGTCCCACCCCACGAGCGCCTCGAGCGGGTCCACGTCCTCGCGGGGCTCGGGCTCCAGGGTGGTGGCGACGTCGGAGAACAGCTTCTGCAGCAGCCGCACCTCGGGACCCTCGAACCGGGCCGTGATCCCCTTGCGCGTGCGCTTGAACCCGTGTGCCATCAGTTCTCCCCCGCCTTCTCGTAGGTCGCCCAGAGGCCGTAGCCGTGCAGTGCGCTCACGTGCGACTCGGCCTCCTCGAGCGAGCCCGTGAACACGATGGAGCGCCCCTGGTGGTGGACCTCCAGCATGAGCGTGCGGGCCTTGGCGTCCGGGTAGCCGAAGTGGGCCCTGAACACGTAGACCACGTAGCTCATGAGGTTGACGGGGTCGTCCCAGACCACCACGTTCCACGGGACGTTCACGGCCGTGGCGGCCTGCTCCTCCCGTGAGACCGTCGGGGACTCCGCGGGTGCGGCGCTCATGAGGACCGCGGGAACCGCGCTGGTGCTGGGGGCCGGGGTGTGGGCCGCCGTGTGGGAACCGGACATTGTCCCCATGGTAGTCACGAGCTCCCGGATCCGCAGGCGCGGGATGTGCTCGTCGGGCGCGCGCACTAGGCTGGCGGGGTGAACGAGCACACCTACTCCTGGCACCCGCAGCCCACGTCCCTGCTGACGGACCACTACGAGCTGACCATGCTGCAGGCGGCCCTGCGCGCCGGCACGGCCTCGCGGCGCAGCGTCTTCGAGGTCTTTGCCCGGCGGCTGCCGCACGGCCGGCGCTACGGCGTCTTCGCCGGCGTGGGGCGCGTGCTCGAGGGCCTCGAGCAGTTCCGCTTCACGGACGAGCAGCTGCGCTTCCTGCGGGACACGAACGTCGTCGACGCCGCCACCGTGGCCTACCTGGAGAACTTCCGGTTCACGGGCCAGATCCGCGGCTACGCCGAGGGCGAGACCTACTTCCCGCACTCGCCCCTGCTGAGCGTCGAGTCCTCGTTCGCCGAGGCGTGCGTCCTGGAGACCTTCATCCTCTCCGTCCTGAACTACGACTCCGCCGTGGCCTCCGCCGCGTCCCGCATGGTGGGTGCTGCCGGTGACCGGCCGTGCATCGAGATGGGCTCGCGCCGCGCGCACGAGCAGGCGGCCGTGGCCGCGGCGCGCGCCGCCGTCGTCGCCGGCTTCGACTCCACCTCCAACCTGGAGGCGGGCTTCCGCTACGGCGTGAAGACCGTGGGCACGGCTGCGCACTCCTTCACGCTGCTGCACGACACCGAGGAGCAGGCGTTCCGCGCGCAGCTCGACGCCCTGGGCGTGTCCACCGCGCTGCTCGTGGACACGTACGACGTCGAGCGGGCCGTCCGTCTCGCCGTGGAGATCGCGGGCCCGGACCTCGGGGGCGTGCGACTGGACTCCGGGGACCTCGTGACCCAGGCGTCGTCCGTGCGCGCGCTGCTCGACAAGCTCGGCAACCCGCACACGAAGATCACGGTGACCAGCGACCTCGACGAGTACGCCATCGCCGCGCTGCGGGCGGCCCCCGTGGACGCCTACGGCGTGGGCACGCGGCTCGTCACCGGCTCCGGTGCGCCCACCTCGTCCATGGTCTACAAGCTCGTCTCGCGCGAGGGCGCCTCCGGCACCATGGAGCCGGTGGCAAAGGCCTCCTCCGGGAAGGCGTCCGTGGGCGGCGAGAAGTACGCGCTGCGCCGTCGCAACCCCCAGGGCGTGGCCACCCACGAGATGGTGGGTGTCTCGCACCTGCCCGAGGACGACGGCGACGACCGCCCCCTGCTCGTGGACTACGTGACCGGCGGCGAGCTGCGCGAGGGCTTCACCGGCCCCGAGGCCGTGGTGCGGGCGCGGACCCGCCACGCGGAGTCGATCGCCGAGCTGCCGCGTGCTGCCCGGCGGCTCTCCGAGGGCGAGCCCGTCATCCCCACCGTCATCGAACCCGGCACCGCCCACTGAGCGCACCGGGCTGAGCACACCGAGAGGAAGGCGATCGTGCGCACCGCACTTGTGATCGTGGACATCCAGAACGACTTCTGCGAGGGCGGCAGCCTGGCCGTGCCGGGAGGTGCCGCGGTGGCCGCCGCCGTCTCCGAGTACCTCGAGGACCACTACGCGGACTACGACGCCGTGGCGGCCACGCAGGACTGTCACATCGAGCCCGGGGCGCACTTCAGCGAGGACCCGGACTACCGCACGAGCTGGCCGGTGCACTGCGTCGCGGAGACCCGCGGGGCCGAGATCCACCCGGACCTGGACACGGAGCACGTGGGCGAGTTCTTCCGCAAGGGCGCCTACGACGCCGCCTACTCCGGTTTCGAGGGCCTCTCCGCCCCGGACGTCGACGTCCCCATGGGCGAGCCCGAGGACAGCGCGGACGAGGAGCGGGTGAGCCTGGACGACTGGCTGCGGGAGCGGGACGTCGAGGCCGTGGACGTCGTGGGCCTCGCGCTGGAGCACTGCGTCCTCGCGACCGCCAAGGACGCCGTGGAGGCCGGCTACGAGACCCGCGTGCTGCTGCCGCTGACCGCCCCGGTGGACCGCGAGCGCGGTGAGCAGGCCGTGGCGGAGCTCGAGGACACGGGCGCGGAGGTCGTCACCGAGCTCGACTGAACGGCGCCGGGCGAACGGCGCCGAACGGCACCGGTCGGCCGCGTGGCGCGCCAGTTGCCCGGCGCATCCGATGGTGCCCGGCGCACGCCGTCGTCGTGGGGGCAGGCCCTCACTTGCGGCCGATGAACCACCGCTGCAGCAGCGCGAGCCGCCCCTCCAGCTGCTCCTCCGAGGCCTGCGCCACCGCCGGACCGCCGCACTTGGCGCGCAGCTCGTTGTGGATCACGCCGTGGGGCGTGCCGGTGCGGGCGGACCACGCGGAGACGTTCTTGGACAGCTGCGAGCGCAGCTCCTTGAGCCGACGGTGGTCCGGAACCACCGGCTGCTCCGGCTGAGAGGCCCCCGCCCCCTGCCGCTGGGACGAGCGCGTCTGGCGCTCCCGCAGCAGAGCCGAGACCTGCTCCGGGTCCAGCAGCCCCGGGATCCCGAGGTACTCGGCCTCCTCCTCGGAGCCCACAGCCGCTCCCCCGCCGAACGCGCCGCCGTCGAAGAGCACGCCGTGGAACGAGGCGTCCGAGTCCAGGGCCTGGAAGTTGCCCTGGGCCAGCGCGGAGGACGCCTTCTCCTCCCGGTTGGCCGCGTCCAGGAGGTCGTCGTCCCAGCCCTCCTCCATGGGCTGGTCGAAGTCGACCACGCCCGGCATGTTCTTGGGCCTGTCCAGCGCGTGGTCCCGCTCCTCCTCCATGGAGTTCGCGAGCGCCATCAGCGCCGGAACGGACGGGAGGAACACGGAGGCCGTCTCGCCGCGCTTGCGGGCGCGCACGAAGCGCCCCACGGCCTGCGCGAAGAACAGCGGTGTGGACGTGGAGGTCGCGTACACGCCCACCGCGAGGCGCGGCACGTCCACGCCCTCGGAGACCATGCGGACCGCAACCATCCAGCGCCTGTCCGACTCGGAGAACTGGTCGATCTTGTTCGACGCCGCCTTGTCGTCCGAGAGCACCACGGTGGGGCGCTCCCCCGTGAGGGCGTGCAGCTGCTCGGCGTAGGCCTTGGCGTCCTGGTGGTCGGTGGCGATCACGAGCGCGCCGGCGTCGGGAACCGTGCGGCGCACCTGGGTGAGCCGCTGGTCCGCCGCCCGCAGCACGGACGGGATCCACTGGCCGTTCGGGTCCAGGGCGGTGCGCCACGCGTGGGAGGTGATGTCCTTGGTGAAGCCCTCGCCGAGCTGCGCGGCCATCTCCTCGCCGGCCGAGGTGCGCCAGCGCATCTGCCCCGAGTAGGCCATGAAGATCACCGGGCGCACCACGTGGTCGTGCAGGGCGTCCGAGTAGCCGTAGGTGTAGTCCGCGGTGGAGCGGCGGATGCCCTCGCCGTCCTCCTCGTAGGTCACGAACGGGATGGGCGAGGTGTCGGAGCGGAACGGCGTGCCCGTGAGCGCGAGCCGGCGCGTGGCGGGCTCGAACGCCTCCCGCAGCCCGTCGCCCCACGAGAGGGCGTCACCCGCGTGGTGGATCTCGTCCATGATCACGAGCGTGCGCCCCGCCTCGGTCCGCGCCCGGTGCAGCAGCGGCTTGTTCGCCACCTGCGCGTACGTCACGGCCGCGCCCATGTAGCCGCGCCCGTGCTGGCCGTCCGCGTTCTTGAAGTTGGGGTCGATGGCCAGCCCCACGCGCGAGGCCGCGTCCGCCCACTGCCGCTTGAGGTGGTCGGTGGGGGTCACCACCGTGATGCGCTGGACCGCGCCGGAGTCGTGCAGCTTCTTCGCGACCGTGAGCGCGAAGGTGGTCTTGCCGGCCCCGGGGGTGGCCACGGCCATGAAGTCGCGCGGCTGGGCGGCCTCGTAGCGCTGGATCGCCTCGGCCTGCCACGCGCGCAGCTTGGGCGCGGTGCCCCACGCGGCCCTGTCCGGGTAGGCCGGGGGAAGATCTGCGGCCGCCCCGAAAAGGGACAGCTGGTCGTCGTCAGACACGTGGTGTTCGTCCTCTCCGCGCGCTCGACGGCGCGCACTGCCCGGGCCGCGCACCGCGCGGCCGCCGCGGCGTCGTCCTCACACGAGGGCACGACGTCGCACGGCGACGGCGCCCGCTCAGTTGCGGGCGCCGTCGGGTGCCCCGCAGCTCCGCGGGGCCTCACTGCTCTGGGATGCCGGTCAGTTCTCGGGCTTGTCCTTGCCGGGGCGCAGGCCCTGGTAGATCTCCTTGCACTCCGGGCACACCGGGAAGCGCTGGGGGTCCCGGCCGGGGGTCCACACCTTGCCGCACAGGGCGATCACGGGTTCGCCGGACAGCGCCGACTCCATGATCTTCTCCTTGCGGACGTAGTGCGCGAACCGCTCGTGGTCACCGGGCTCCGCGAACTGGCGGGTCTCCTCGCGCTCGATGGTCGAGGTGCCGCCCACAGTCTGCGGCTCGGTCGCCGACTCGGTGCTGCTGACCACCCGGGAGGACCGCACGGAAGGTACCCGGGATTCCTGGGCATCGGTGAATTCCATGTCCCCCACTGTACCCCGTGCGCCTGGACCGGCCTGCCCGGTCAGCGGTAGGCGGAGACCTCCTGCAGCAGCTCCGGGGCGCGCGCGTCGAGCCACCGCCCGCCCGCGCGCACACCGATCCACAGCAGCACGAGACCCTCCACGAGACCGACGGCCAGCGCGAGCCAGCTCCACATGAGACCCCCGGACACCAGGTACACGACCAGCAGGGCGAGAGCGGGCAGGCCGAGCAGCCCGATCGCCCCCATGAGCACGAACTGCATCAGCAGGTTCAGCAGGGTGAACCCCTGCGCGCTCTTCATGGGCGTGGACCCCGGAGGCGGTGTGGGGTAGGTGTAGCGCGCAGAGACGACCGAAACCACTCCGGCGCCCCCGAGCAGCATGGTCGCGCACAGGCCCAGCATCGCGGGCACCGCGCCCCAGTCCCCCACGCGCGCGAGCCACACGGCGAGCGCCACGGCCACCAGGGGCACGCTCACGACGAACAGCGCCAGCACGCGCCCGAGCCGGTCCGCCCGCCCGGGGACCCCGGCCAGCACGTGCAGGCTGAACGCGGAGTTGTCGTAGGAGATGTCCGCGGAGATCGCGTAGGCCATCAGCAGGGCGATGCCCGCGGGCAGCAGCCAGACCGCGAACCCGGACTGCGACGTGAGGAACCACGCGACCGCGCACATGGCGGGGACCATCACCAGGGACGCGCTGTAGCGGGGGTCCCGCGTCCAGTAGAGCAGGCAGCGGACGGCCACCGCCCACGTGGGCGTCGCGGGTACGCGGTCGAAGAGCCCGATGCCCGCCACGGCCTTCGTGCCGCCGCGGGCGGCTCCGGCGGCGGCGTCGCCGAGGGCGCGGCGCAGGGCCACACGGGCGAGCGCCGTGAGGGCGACGATCGAGACCACGGTGAGGAGCAGGCGGGCGAGTGCCGTGCCCCAGTAGCCCAGGGCGACGTCGCCGGGCACAGCCCACACCGCACCCAGCGGCGTCCAGGCGAGCACGGCCGCCCACGTGGGGAGCAGGTCCCAGACCCGTTCCAGACCGGCGCCCAGGGTGGCGATCATCGGCCCGATCATCACCACGAGCGCGAGCGTGACGATCGAGACGGTCTCCGTGGTGCGCCGTCCCCCGGCTAGGCGGAGGCTCACGGCGGAGACGCAGCGCGATCCCACGAACGCGAGCAGCAGCCCGAGCAGCGCGCACGGGACGGACACGAGCACCGCCGGAAGAGAGCTGCGCCATGCCACTGCCCACCCGAGCCCCGCGACGAGCGTCAGCGCTCCGGGGATGCCGATCAGCGCGCCCAGCACCTGTCCGGCCAGCAGACCGGACGTGCTCAGCGGGAAGAGTCCCAGCCGGGCGGGGTCGAGCGTCGCGTCCGCCTTGGACGTGGCCACGGGCAGGATCCACCACCCGAGCAGCAGCGCCGTTCCCAGCAGCACCGACGCGGTGACCACCCACCGCAGCTCCTCTCCCCCCAGGAAGTAGAGGGAGATCAGCAGCATCGAGAGCACGCCCAGGGCGTAGAGGCCGCCGAGGATCGTCCCCACGAGCACCCACGTGCTGCGGGTCAGCGTGTTGCGCAGCACCCGCCACTTCAGGGACGCGAGCCGCCGGGCCTCCTCGAGCACCCCGAGGCGCCGCACGGTGGCAGCTTCCCCGCCGCCCACCGGGCGCACGGAGCGGGGCACCGCGGCGTCGGCTTCGGCAGGTACCGTCGTGGCGACGTCGCGCCCGTCCGCACCGTGCGTCGTCGGGCGCCCGTCGCCGGCCCACGGGGCCGCCCCGGGATCCGCGGACGACGCCGCACCGCCCCCGGGCCGCGGACGCGCCGGTGTGGCGCGCGAAGGGTCGAGAGGGTTCTGGTCGGGGTTCACTCGGGACGAAGCCACTGCAGCTCCTCCCCGGCGTCCGTGCGACCGCCCACGAGGGACACGAAGCGGTCCTCCAGCGAGAGGCCGTCGCACACCTGCGACATGGTGCCCTGGGCGAGCACGCGCCCCTGGTCCATCACGGCCACGTGGTCGCACATGCGCTGCACGAGGTCCATGACGTGGCTCGAGACCACCACGGTGCCGCCAGCCTCGGTGTACTGGTGCAGCAGGGAGCGGATGTTCGCGGCGGAGACCGGGTCCACGGACTCGAACGGCTCGTCGAGCACGAGCAGACTCGGCGCGTGGATCATCGCGGCGGCCAGCGCGATCTTCTTGGTCATGCCCGCGGAGTAGTCCTGCACCTGGCGCCCGGCGGCGTCCTGCAGGTCCATGGCCTTGACCAGGTCCTCCGTGCGCTGCTTGACGACCTCCCTGTCCATGCCGCGCAGCAGACCCGAGTAGGCCACGAGCTGGCGGCCGGTCAGTCTGTCGAAGAGGTGCGCGCCGTCCGGCAGCACGCCCATGCGCTGCTTGGCGCGCACCGAGTCCCCCCACACGTCCACGAGTTCGTCACGGCTGCCGCCGCCCACCAGCACGGTGCCGGAGGACGGACGCAGCAGTCCGGTGGCCATGGAGAGCGTGGTGGTCTTGCCGGCCCCGTTGCGTCCCACGAGCCCGTAGAAGGAGCCTCGCGGCACGGTGAGGTCCACGTGGTCCGCGGCGGGGCGCTCCGCGTGGCCGTAGACCTTGGTGAGCGCCCGCACCACGAGCGCGGCCGCACCGGAGCGGGTGGCGTGGTCGTGGACCTGCGGGCGGGGGACGTCCTGGTGGGTGCGCTCGGTCGTGGCGGCCCCTGGGCCGGGCTCGCGGCGCGGGGTCGTGGGTCCGTCTGTGGGGATGCTCATGCCCCCAACCTAGGGAACCGGCATCCCCGGTGTCACCGCCCCACGCCGCGAACGGATCAGAACAGGGCGCGCATGAGCTGCGAACGGGCGGCGACCACGCGGGGGTCGTCCGCTCCCACGACGTCGAAGAGGTCCACCAGCCGCTGCCGGGCGGTCTCCTTCTCCTCGCCGGCCTTCGTCCGCACGAGGTTCAGCAGCCGCCGGAACGCGTCCTCCACGTGTCCCCCGGAGAGGTCGAGGTCCGCGACGTCGAGCGCCGCCTGCAGGTCCTCCGGGGCGGATGCCGCGGCGTCGCGCACCGCCTTCGCGTCCATGGCGCTCACGCGCTGCAGCAGGTGGACCTGGGAGAGCGCGAGCTTGGCGTCGTGGTCTCCGGGGTTCTCGGCGAGCGCCCTGCGGTACGCGGCCTCGGCGCCGTCGAGGTCACCGGCCTCCAGCTTGTTCACCGCCTCCTGGTGCAGGGGCGGCAGCGGCGCGGGCTCCTCGGCCGCGCCGCCCGTGGGCTCGGCCGTGCCGGTGACACCGTTCTGCTCCGCGAGGCTCAGCAGCTCTCCGAGCAGCCCGCGCAGCTGCTCCTCGGGGACGGTCGAGGTCACGAGCGGCACCACGCGTCCGCCCAGCAGGGCGAGCACCGTGGGAACCGACTGGGCCTGGAAGGCCTGCGCGATCTGCGGCTCGGCGGCCGCGTCCACCGTGCCCAGCAGCAGCCTGCCGTCGAAACCGTCCACGACCTTCGCGATGACGTCCACGAAGCTCTCCGACTCCGGGCTCTGCGGTGCGTGCAGCACCACGACCACCGGGTACTGCGTGGACGCCTCCGCGTACTGCTGGAAGTTCCCGGTGTTCAGGGCCACCCGGTAGGAACCGCCGCCGGTGTTCGCAGCTGCCGACGCCGCCGGTGCCCCCGGGGGTGCCCCGCCGGCGGCCACGCCGCCAGTAGCTGCACCCAGGTCCACGGCGCCGCGCACGGAGGCGGGAACCTGCTGCTCGCCCTGCCCGGGTGCGCCCTGCTGTCCACGGGCCGACGCGCCGGCCGGACGTCCGGACGGGGAAGGGGGGAACTCGCTCATGGCTGACCTCCTCGGAAGCCGCGCCCTCTCGGAGCGCGGGTCGAAAGTGTGCCCGCCGTGCCACACGGCACGCGGATGTCGTCATTTCCATTATGTGCACCGGGCGGCGGGGATGTCCCGACGGTGCCGCGATGTACGCTTCCGGCGTGAGCACAACCTCCGATCCACGACGCAAGCCGCCCGCGCGCTTCCGGCCCTCCCGCCAGCGCTTCGAGGTGCCTCCGGAACCCACCGGGGACCAGGAGAGGCGCCGCGCCCCCTGGGACCGCCCGGGCGGCGCGCGGGCGCACCCGGTCCAGACGGGCTTCATGCTCACGGTGGGCGTGGGCCTCGCGCTGCTCGTCTACTACGTGCTCACGAACGTCGGCGGGCTGGTCGGCTGGATCGTGACGGCGGCGTTCATCTCCCTGGGGCTCGATCCCCTGGTGCGGTGGCTCGAGTCCAAGGGCCTTCCCCGCCCGCTCGCGGCGGGGATCGTGATCGTGGCGCTGGCGCTGCTGATCACCGGATTCATCCTGGGCGTGGTCCCCCGCATGGTGGAGCAGGCGCAGCAGATCGCCGCTCGGGGCCCGGACTTCGTCAACGACTTCATGCACTCGGACCTCTTCCACACCCTGGACGACCGCTTCGACATCGCCTCCTCCGTGCAGACCGCCGCGGACGGGCTGCAGAAGCGGCTCACCACGGACGAGAACTTCCTGGGCGGCATGTTCGGCTCCGTGGTCAACGTGAGCGGGGTGGTGCTCAACGCGATCACCGGAACGCTGATCGTGATGGCCCTGAGCCTGTACTTCCTCTTCTCCCTGCCCACCATGAAGGCGTGGTGCTACCGGCTGGCGCCCGCGAGCCGCCGCGCCCGCGTGCAGCAGCTCGGCGAGCGGATGACCAACGGTGTGGGCAACTACGTCATGGGCCAGGCGTGCGTGGCACTGATCAACGCCACCGTGGCGTTCATCCTCATGAACGTCTGGGGAGTGCCCTACGCGACCCTGCTCGTGCTCTTCGTGGGGCTGCTCGCGTTCATCCCGCTCGTGGGCGGCGTGCTCGCCGGCATCCTGGTCACGATCGCGGCCACCCTCGGCGGGTGGGACACGGCCATCCCCTACGCCATCTGCTACTTCGCCTACCTCCAGCTCGAGGCCTACGTGGTCTCTCCGCGCATCATGGCCCGGGCCGTCGCGGTGCCCGGCGCGGTGGCCGTCATCGCCGTCGCCGCCGGGGGCGCGCTGTGGAGCGTGCTGGGCGCGCTCATCGCGATCCCCACCGCGGCCGCGGGGCTGCTGCTGGTCCGCGAGGTCTTCGTCCCGCGCCAGGACACCCGGTGAGCGACGACGCCACCGTGGCCCACGCCTGCCGCTAGGCTGTCCTGGTGCGTTTAGTGATTGCAGACTGCTCGGTGCGCTACGAGGGACGGTTGAACGCGTACCTTCCTCCGGCCCGCCGCCTCATCATGCTCAAGGCCGACGGCTCGGTGCTCGTGCACTCCGACGGCGGGTCCTACAAGCCCCTGAACTGGATGAGCCCGCCCGCGAAGCTCCACGTCCGCGAGCCCTCCGAGGAGCTTGCAGCCGAGGGAGTCACCGAGGTCTGGGAGGTCCGCGCGGGCAAGTCGGACGACCGCCTGCTCATCAACATCACCACCGTGCACAGCCAGCTCCACCACGAGCTCGGGGCGGACCCGGGGCTCGTCAAGGACGGCGTGGAGGCAGACCTGCAGCGGCTGCTGGCCGAGCAGATCACCCGCCTGGGCGAGGGCTTCTCCCTCGTGCGCCGCGAGTACCCCACCACCATCGGACCCGTGGACATCCTCGCGCGGGACGCCAACGGGGCCACCGTGGCGATCGAGCTGAAGCGCCGTGGCGACATCGACGGCGTGGAGCAGCTCACCCGCTACCTCGAGATCCTCAACAGGGATCCCCTGCTGCGTCCGGTCCGCGGGGTGTACGCCGCCCAGCAGATCAAACCCCAGGCCCGCACCCTGGCACGCGACCGCGGGATCGAGTGCCTCAGCCTCGACTACGACGAGATGCGCGGGGCCGTCGACACGCAGTCACGGCTCTTCTGAGCGGCCTCCCCCGACCGGCGCGTCAGATGTCCCGCCCTCCCGGACGGCGCGTGCGACCAGGCCCGCCGGGTGGCACGCGGTGGCTGCTCACCACGTCTCCGGGGCCCGGTGAGTCGACGGTGAGATCTTGGCGACACATTCGCCGTGCCGCCTCAGGACGATTGACCACCGCGCGGCAGTGTGTGATGCTTGACGTGTTCTCGCATCATGTTTGACATGCTCGCAGGAATGGTAGCGAGCGTGAAGTTCTGACTGGCGCTGTGGCACAACACTTTGTGAGCCGCATCCACAGCCTTCTCGCGGTACCAGTTCAGGTGCACATCCATGTGCACACACTATTACTCCAGAAGGAGATGCCCCATTATGGCTCAGGGCACCGTTAAGTGGTTCAACGCAGAAAAGGGCTTCGGCTTCATCACGCCGGACGACGCTGATGGCGACGTCTTCGTCCACTACAGCGAAATCCAGTCGGGCGGCTTCCGCACCCTCGAAGAGAACCAGCGCGTCGAGTTCGAGATCGGCCAGGGCCAGAAGGGCCCCCAGGCCACCGGCGTGACCGTCATCTGAGACGCGTCCCCGGACGAAACCCCCGCCACCTCACGAGGTGGCGGGGGTTTTCTCGTGCCCGCCGCACTTCGGGCGCGGGATGCGCCGACGGGACAACCGACCGGGGCCGGTCCCCCGCTGACATCCTGGCCGGCACACGAGAGCGCAGCCCCGAGAGCGCAGCCCCGGAGAAGAGGGACCGGCGCCCGTCTCAGCTCCAGCCGCGCGCGATCCTCCGCTGCACCCGGACACCCGCGTGTGCAAGGTGGTCCACGAAGTGCTCGTAGCCGCGGTCGATGTGCTCCACCCCGGAGACCTCCGTGACGCCCTGGGCGGCCATGCCCGCGATCACGAGGGCCGCGCCGGCGCGGATGTCCATGGCCTCCACGGGGGCACCGGAGAGCTCGTGCGCCGGGACACCGTCCACGCGGGCGTGGTGGCCGTCCAGCTGCACACGCGCCCCCAGTCGTTCGAGCTCGGCCGTGAAGCCCCAGCGGGCCTCGAAGACGTTCTCCGTGATGATCCCGGATCCCTCCGCCACCGCGTTGAGTGCCACGACGAACGGCTGCAGGTCCGTGGGGAATCCGGGGTACGGAAGCGTGGAGACGTTGATCGCCCGGGGCCGTTCGGGGCCCTGCACCACGAACCGCCCCTCGGACGTGTCGATCTCGCAGCCAGCCGAGCGCAGCTTGTCGAGGACCACGGACAGGTGCTCCGGTTCGGCACCCTCGATCTCCACGCGACCGCCCGTGACCGCGGCCGCGAACGCCCAGGTCCCGGCGACGATGCGGTCCGCGATGGTGCGGTGCGTGACCGGCGACAGCCGGGGCACACCGTGGATCGTCAACGTGGTGGTGCCGAGCCCCTCGATGCGGGCACCCATCTCCTGCAGCATCCGGCCGATGTCCACGATCTCGGGTTCCCGTGCCACGTTCTCCAGCACCGTGACACCCCGGGCGGTGGTCGCGGCGGTCATCAGGTTCTCCGTGGCGCCCACCGACGGGTAGCCCAACCGGTAGGTGGCACCTTCGAGCCCGCCCTCCGCGCTGGCGCGCAGGAAGCCCCGCTCAATGCTCAGCTGCGCGCCCATGGCTTCCAGCCCGGCGCGGTGCATGTCGAGGCCGCGCGTGCCGATCGCGTCTCCCCCGGGCAGCGCCACCTCCGCCCGGTGGCAGCGTGCCATGAGTGGCCCCAGCACGGAGATGGACGCGCGCATCGCCCGCACGAGGTCGTAGTCCGCCTGGTGCCCGAGCTCCTCGGGGACGTCGATGCTCACCTCGTGCTCGGCCGGGCGGTAGGAGACGTCGCAGCCCAGGCGGCGCAGCAGCTCCGCCATGACGGTGACGTCGTGGATCTCCGGGACGTTGGTGATGGTGGAGCGCCCCACGGCCAGCAGCGTGGCGGCCATGAGCTTGAGCACGCTGTTCTTGGCTCCGAACACCGGCAGCGCTCCGGACACGGCGGTCGGGCCCTGCACCTCGATCATTTCTTCCACGGTTCCTCCTGGGGGCCACGGCATTGTCTGGGGGGTGGAACGGAGTCCGGCCACGGTGACCGGCCGCGAACGTGATGTCACCGCGTAGGTCTCACAACGTCGTCGACCCCCGTACCAGCAGGCACGAGGGTCGACGACGATGGGTCACCCAATCCGGTCAGGCGGACCGGTTCTCCGACTCGAGGGAGACCTCGTCCGCGACGACCGTGACGCGGTTGTTGTCGACGGAGACGAAACCGGCGTCGATGGTGCCGCGCATGCGGTCACCGTCCACGCGGTCGATCGCGAACTCCCCCGGTTTGAGCAGCCCGGCCATGGACTCGTGCCCGGGCATGATGCCGATGTCGCCCTCGGTGGTCCGCACCCGCACGAGCCGGGCGGTGCCGTTCCAGACCATCCGATCCAGGGCGACGATTTCCACGATGAGTTCGGCCATCTCTACTTCTCGCCCGTCTCGGCCTTGATCTCGTCCCAGCGCCGCATGACGTCGTCCAGACCGCCCACGTTGTAGAAGGCCTGCTCCGGGACGTTGTCCAGCTCGCCGTCACAGATCTTCCCGAAGGCCTCAATGGTCTCCTCCAGGGGAACCGTGGAGCCCTCCACACCGGTGAACTGCTTCGCGGTGTAGGTGTTCTGCGAGAGGAACTGCTCGATGCGGCGGGCGCGGGAGACCACGACCTTCTGCTCCTCGGAGAGCTCTTCGACACCGAGGATCGCGATGATGTCCTGCAGCTCCTTGTTCTCCTGCAGGATCGACTTCACGCGGGTCGCCACGTCGTAGTGCGTCTGGCCCACGTACTGCGGGTCCAGGATGCGCGACGTGGAGGACAGCGGGTCGATCGCGGGGTACAGACCGCGCGACGCGATCTCACGCGAGAGCTCCGTGGTGGCATCCAGGTGCGCGAACGTGGTGGCCGGGGCCGGGTCCGTGTAGTCGTCCGCGGGCACGTAGATGGCCTGCATCGACGTGATGGAGTGACCGCGCGTGGAGGTGATGCGCTCCTGCAGCACGCCCATCTCGTCCGCCAGCGTGGGCTGATAGCCCACGGCGGAGGGGATGCGGCCCAGCAGCGTGGAGACCTCGGAGCCCGCCTGCGTGAAGCGGAAGATGTTGTCGATGAACAGCAGCACGTCCTGGTTCATGACGTCGCGGAAGTACTCCGCCATCGTCAGACCGGTCAGTGCCACGCGCAGACGCGTTCCAGGCGGCTCGTCCATCTGGCCGAACACGAGGGCGGTGTCCTTGAGAACCCCCGCCTCCTCCATCTCGACCCACAGGTCGTTGCCCTCACGGGTGCGCTCGCCCACGCCGGCGAACACCGAGGTGCCGCCGAAGTTGCGGGCCACACGGGTGATCATCTCCTGGATGAGCACCGTCTTGCCCACGCCGGCGCCGCCGAACAGGCCGATCTTTCCGCCCTTGATGTAGGGGGTGAGGAGATCGATAGACTTAATGCCCGTCTCCATCATCTCGGTGCTGCCCTCGAGCTCCGCGAAGGACGGCGCCTTGCGGTGGATGGGCCAGCGCTCCTGGACGTCCAGCTCGGAGACGGGAAGGTCCAGGGAGTCACCCAGGACGTTGAAGATGTGGCCCTTGACCACCTCGCCCACGGGCACGGAGATCGGGGCACCGGTGTCCTGCACGGGCGTGCCGCGCACCAGGCCGTCGGTCTGCTGCAGCGAGATCGCGCGCACCACGTTGGAGCCGAGGTGCTGGGCGGTCTCGAAGGTGATGCGGCGCGGCTTGCCGTTGAACTCGTAGTCAGCGGTCAGCGCGTTGTAGAGGTCCGGAACCTGGTTCTCGGGGAACTCGACGTCGACCACGGGTCCGATCACGCGGGCGATGCGGCCGGTGCCGCCCCCCGCGACCGGCTGGGTCGCCTGGTCGTTGATAGTGGCAGTCATTTCTCTCACTTCGTTTCGGCTGGCAATGGGGAGCGCGGGCCTAGAGGGCCTCGGCGCCACTGACGATTTCGGTCAACTCGGTCGTGATCTCCGCCTGGCGGGCGTTGTTCATCAGACGCGTGTACTTCTTGATGAGCTCGGTGGCGTTGTCCCCGGCGGCCTTCATGGCGCGCTGGCGGGACGCGAGCTCGCTCGACGCCGCGTGGCACAGTGCCGAGTAGATGCGCGCCTTCACGTACCGGGGAAGGATCTGGTTGAACAGCTCCTCCGGGTTCGGCTCGAACTCGAAGTTGCTGTGCGTGTCCTCCAGCGCGTCGTAGCGCTGGGAGACCTCGTCACCCAGGTCGTTCGCGTCAACAACCTCCAGGGGCAGCAGGCGCAGCACCCGCGGCTCCTGGTTCACCATGGAGTTGAACTGCGTGTACACGAGCAGCACCTCGTCCACGCCGGCGTCCTCGTGCGGGGCGTTGATGTCGCTCATCAGACGCTCGGTGAGCTCCTCGGCGCGCTCGGTGCTCGCGCTGTCCGTGTTGCCCGTCCAGAAGTCGTCGTAGTCGCGGTGCCGGAAGTCGAAGTACGCCTTGGCCTTGCGACCCACGAGGTACACGCGGGTCTCCTTGCCCTGCGAACGCAGCAGCTCCAGCAGCTCCTCCGTGCGCTTGAGCACGTTGGAGGAGTAGGAACCCGCCAGCCCCCGGTCCGAGGTGAAGACCACGACGGCCGCCCGCCGGACATCGTCCGAAACGATGGTCAGGGGGTGGGTGATGTTGTGCTGCGTGGCGATCTGGGAAACCGCGCGGGTCAGCGCGTTGGCGTACGGGTACGCACCTTCGAGGCTCTGCCGGGACTTGTTGATGCGCGAGGTCGCGATCATCTCCATCGCCTTGAAGATCTTCTTCATCGACGACGTGGATGCGATCTTCTGTCGGTAGACCCGAATCTGCGCTCCCATGAAATTTCCTTTCGGCACCGTGGTGGTGCGCCGGGGGCCGGCGCACCACCGAAAGCGGCTACTTCTTGACGATCGTTTCCTGGTTCACAGCGGTGGCGCCGAGGCTGTCGTGCTCCTCCACGCCCGGCTCGATGCCGTGCTTGGAACCGTGGAAGTCACGCTTGACCTCTGCCACCGCGGTCTTCAGGGCGTCGATCGCGTCGTCCTCGAGCTTGCCGGTGGAGTTGATCGAGTCCATGACGTTGGTCGTGCGGCGCACCTGGTCCAGGAGGGCGCGCTCGAACTCGGACACGTTGGCGACCTCGACGTCGTCGAGCTGGCCGGTGGTGCCCGCCCAGATCGAGACGACCTGGTCCGCCACGGGGTAGGGCGTGTACTGGGGCTGCTTGAGCAGCTCCATGAGACGCCCACCGCGGGTCAGCTGCTGGCGGGAGGCGGCATCCAGGTCCGAGGCGAACATGGCGAACGCCTGCATGGAGCGGTAGGACGCCAACTCGAGCTTCAGCGTGCCGGAGACCTTCTTCATGGCCTTGACCTGAGCGGCGCCGCCCACGCGCGACACCGAGATGCCCACGTCCACGGCGGGACGCTGGTTGGCGTTGAACAGGTCCGACTGGAGGAAGATCTGGCCATCGGTGATGGAGATGACGTTGGTGGGGATGAACGCCGAGACGTCGTTCGCCTTGGTCTCGATGATGGGCAAACCGGTCATCGAGCCCGCGCCCAGCTCGTCCGAGAGCTTGGCGCAGCGCTCGAGCAGGCGAGAGTGCAGGTAGAACACGTCGCCGGGGTACGCCTCGCGTCCCGGCGGACGGCGCAGCAGCAGAGACACCGCACGGTAGGCCTCGGCCTGCTTGGAGAGGTCGTCGAAGACGATCAGCACGTGCTTGCCGTTGTACATCCAGTGCTGGCCAATGGCCGAGCCGGCGTAGGGAGCCAGGTACTTCAGACCCGCGGACTCCGAGGCCGGGGCCGCCACGATAGTCGTGTAGTCCAGGGCACCGTTGTCCTCCAGCGTCTGGCGCACAGCGGCGATGGTGGAGGCCTTCTGGCCGACCGCCACGTAGATGCAGCGGACCTGCTTCTCGACGTCTCCGGACTCCCAGTTGGAGCGCTGGTTCAGGATGGCGTCCACCGCGATGGCGGTCTTTCCGGTCTGGCGGTCGCCGATGATCAGCTGACGCTGGCCGCGACCGATCGGGATCATGGCGTCGATGGCCTTGATGCCGGTCTGCAGCGGCTCGTGCACGGACTTGCGCATGGTCACGCCGGGGGCCTGCAGCTCGAGTTCGCGGCGGCCGTCCGTGGCGACCGGTCCGAGGTCGTCGAGGGGCTCGCCGAGCGGATCCACGACGCGGCCGAGGTAGCCCTCGCCCACGGGCACGGAGAGCACCTCGCCGGTGCGGTGGACCTCCTGGCCCTCCTCGATGCCCTGGAAGTCGCCGAGGACCACGACGCCGATGTCGCGGGTGTCGAGGTTCAGGGCCAGGCCCAGCACCCCGTTCTCGAACTTGAGCAACTCGTTGGCCATGACGGAGGGAAGGCCCTCCACATGGGCGATGCCGTCTGCCGCGGACGACACGCGTCCTACTTCTACTCGTTCCACGTTGCCGGGATCGTAGGACGCGGCGAAATCGTTCAGCGCGCTACGGACCTCGTCGGCATTGATGGTCACATCGGCCATCTGCTGTCCCTGCTCTCTACGTCGTGTGATCATCGCGTGAGCAATGACCAGGCTTGTTCTTGTCGCGATGCGTTGCCCCATCGCCGTGCAGCCGCGTGGGCCGCCCGTGGAGGCAACGCGACGAGATGCCGGCATCGACCGACTCCCCGCGATCCTCGCTCCACGAGAGGATCAGGCCGCGATCCGCTGCTGCAGCTGATCCAGCCGGTGGGTGACCGAGCCGTCGATGATCTCCTCGCCCACCTGCACGCGCAGACCCCCCACCAGCGACGGAGAGGTCTCCGTGGTCAGTTTGAGATCCCGTCCGTACAGGCGGTTCAGCGCGTCCCGCAGCTTCGCCAGCTGGTCCTCACGCAGCGGCCGAGCCGTCTGCACGCGGGCGATCCAACGATGCTGCCGGTCCGCGACCCACTGGGCGAAGTGCTCGAGCAGCCGCCCGGGCAGCGAGCCGCGCGGTTCGCTGACCGCGCGTTCCACGAGCAGTGCGGCCTCCTCGGACCCCGGCGCCATAAGACGTCGGGCAAGGGTCACCTTGGCCTCGGCACTCGCACGCGAGTCCGAGAACGCGCGCTGCAGCTCGGCGGAGCGCTCCAGCATGGACTTGAACCCGATGAGTTCGTCCACGAGCGCCTCGAGAGCGTCGACACCGCCACGGTTCTCGGCGGCCGCGGCTGCGAGCTGCACGGCCGTCCGCTCGATCCCGTCCCCCAGCTGGCGCTCGGTGGCGCTTCGCTGGGAGGCGAGTTCCGCGACGATGTCCACGGCGACGTCGTTGGCCCGGCCGTCGAACAGCGTGTGCACGAGGCGGGCACGGTCATCCGCAGAGCGCGAGGGGTCCGTGAGTGCCCGGCGCAGTGGGCCGTTGGCGTCCACGATGTCCAGGATCTCGAAGAGCTGCTTCGTGATCCCGGTGCTCGCGGCCCCGGCCCAGCGGTCCACGTTCACTGTGAGGGTTCGGTAAGGTTCGTTCGATGCTTCTGCCATTACCGTGCAGCTCCCGTACGGCCTTGCTCGGCGTCCAGGTCAGCCAGGAAGCGATCGACCACGCGGTTGGCGCGGTCGTCGTCGTTCAAGGACTCCCCGACGATCTTGGACGCGAGCTGCGTTGCCAGAGTGCCGACCTCGTCCCGCAGGGACACCACGGCCGCCGCACGCTCGGCCTCGATGGCCTTGTGGGCGTTCTCGGTGATCCGCGCGGATTCCAGGTTGGCGCGATCCTTGAAGTCCGCCAGGATCTTCTCGCCCTCTGAGCGAGCTTCCTCACGGATCTTCTGGGCCTCGAGCCGGGCACTTTCGAGCTGCTGGTTGTACTCGTCGCGTGCTGCCTTGGCCTCGGCCTGAGCGGCCTTCGCCTTGGCAAGTCCACCCTCGATGGCGTCCGCCCGGTCCTTGTAGACCTTCTCGAACGCCGGGACGATGAACTTGAACGCGATGAAGAGCAGAATCACGAACCCGATGAAGGTGATCAGCATTTCCCAGCCGTCGGGGAAGAGAGGACTCTTCGCCTCCTCGGCTGCCAACACCAGTGCGTTCATGAGCTCGATTCCTGTTCTCTAGTTAGGGCGTGTTCTGAGGGGTGCCTCAGAGCAGCGCCAGGACGAAGCCCAGAATGGCGAGGGCCTCGACCACGGCGAAGCCCATGAACAGCATCGGCTGGATCACGCGCTGGGACTCGGGCTGGCGAGCGACGGCCTGCATGTAGGCGGCGAAGATGAGACCCACACCGATACCACCGCCGATGGCAGCGAGACCGTAGCCAATGACGCTAAGCGAACCTTCCATTGTGGATATTTCCTTTCTGGGTGCCCGCAGGAGCGAGCGGTGGTGCCGTTACGAGAACCGTGAACGGACGATGGTCAAGTGAGCGGCCCGGAGGCGGCGCTCCTTCGTGGGGCTAGTGCCCCTCCTGCAGTGCGCCCTGTACGTACACGGCGAACAGCAGGGTGAAGATGTAGGCCTGCAGGATCTGGATCAGAACCTCCAGGAAGTAGATGAACAGTCCCAGCACGAGACCGAACCCGGAGCCGGCGATGCCGAGCACGCCGCCCACCTCGGTGGCCAGGTACGCCATGAACGCGGCTGCGACCATGATGGCCATGTGGCCCGCGAACATCGTGGCGAACACACGCAGCGCGTGCGTCACAGGACGGATGATCATGTTCGAGAGGAACTCGAGCGGGATCAGGATCACGTAGAGGAACTTGGGGACGTCCGGCGGCATGGTCATCTTGACCATGAAGTGGCCGAGACCGTGACGCTTGATGCCCACGCCGACCCACACGACGTAGGCAATGGCGGCCAGCACGTAGGCGGAACCCGGGTGCGACAGCGTGGGAAGCTGGAGCACGGGGATCGACCCGAAGAGATTGTTCACCAGGATGAAGAAGAAGAAGCTGAACAGCAGCGGCACGTACGGCCGGAAGTCCTTCTCACCGATGATGTCCCGGCCCAGGTGGTTGCGAACCAGGCCGTAGCCCATCTCGCCGACGTACTGGCCCTTGGAGGGCACCATGGCCCGGCGACGGATCAGGAACATGAAGAGGCCGGCGATCAGAACCACCGACAGAAGGATCAGCAGAGACTGCTTGCCGAAGGCGAAGGACCCCACTTCGAAGAACGGGGGAAGATGGGCGTCTTCCGTGGAAGGGGCCACGAATTCGGCCGGAATCCTCAGGGCGGGGTTCAATACGGGTCCTTTCTGCGGTGTCCAGACCGGTCACGCTCCGGGCCGGTGGCCCGGTTCAGATGACTTCCTTGTCTCCGACGTGGTCTTCTGCGGGGGTTGGCTGCGGTTCAAGGCGTCCCTCATGTGGAGGTAGCCGAGGTACACCCCGGCAGACGCGCCGAAGACGGCACCCGCGATCACAATCCACCGTGTTCCCAGCAGGTGATCCAGGAACCAGCCTACCAAACTCCATAACACCGCACCGACCACTATGTAGAGCAACACGGCGAGTCCCCCGCCGAGACCGCCCTCCTCGACCAGCTCTCCCGCGGTCTGCAGGGTCTCCTTCCGCGCGGAGTCCCGGTAGCGGTGGGCCGCCTTGCGGAACGGGTCGCCTGCAGGCCGACTGGTGTCCGGGTCGGTGGGTCCGGAGGAGTCGGGCTGGTCCTGTGCCGGAGTCATGACGTCTCGCTCTCGTGGTGGTGAGGTCCGCCGGTGGCCTCTCGGATCTGTGGAATACCGCCCAGGGGCCGGTTCGCGCCGCCATCGGCACCGGACAGTGCGGGCTCGGGGCGGTCCGTCATGCCGACCGTGACGTGCCTCACGAGCAGCGCAAAGAGCGCAGTGGAGAGCACGAGACCCGCCAGCACCGTCACGGCGAAGGCCCTGGAGGCCAACCACCCGGGCGCTCCCACCGCGAGCAGCACCCACCCCAGGACAAGCACCTTGAGCAGGTAGAGCGCCGCGAGCGCGGGGGCCGTGGCTGCGGGGGCCATCCGGTACATCTGCGCCGCCACCAGTACCGTGGCACTCGAGCTGAGGACCACCAGGCCCGCACCGAGGGCAACGGAGCGCAGCATGTCGGAGATCCCCAGGCCTGCTGTCAGGACGAGGAGCACCCCAAGACCGAGGCAGGCCAAGGAGGTGCGGCGCACCCCGGCTCCGTATGACTCCGGGATCGTCGGCACGGCTGGCGGGGCAACGGACGATTCCGTGTTGGTGGCGGGGAGAGGGGCGTCGTCCCCGGCACGCCCGGTCTCTGGACGAGTCGTCACGACGTGGCCCCGCCCCTCACCCTCTCGAGCCGTGAGAGCAGCTCCGGGGACGCGAGGTACACCACGATGACGAGCACCACGGCGAGGCCGGCGAGCGCCGAGCCCGTGCCGTTCGCACGCAGCCCGTACAGCGAGATCAGACTGACCAGCACCGTGGCCGCCGTGACCACCAGCGCCGACTGGACGTGGGACAGTCCCACGTCCGTGAGCCGCTGGTAGACGTGCTGACGGTGCGGCTTGTACCAGACCTCGCCGCGGCGGATCCGCAGCACGAGCGTCACGGCCGTGTCCGCCAGGTAGACGAGCAGCGGGGGCAGCAGGTACTCCACGTAGACGCCCGAGAGGAACGCGCCGATGGCGATGGCCGCGATCGACCCGCCGAGGACGTAGGACCCGACGTCGCCCAGGAAGACCGTGCCGCGCCCCAGGTTCCAGGGCAGGAACCCGAGGAACGCACCGGCCAGGGCGAGACCGGCGCAGACCATCCAGGGCATCCCGTTGGCCGCGCCCGCCCACGCGTAGAGCAGTCCCACGGCTCCGCCGTGCAGACCCGAGATCCCGTTGATGCCGTCCATGAAGTTGGCGATGTTGATGTACGCGACGGTCGCGACGACGCCCACGGGCCACCACCACGCGGGCACGCCCAGGGCCACGATCAGTGCTGCCGTGCCGACGGCGCCCACGAGGGCCTGCGCGCCGAGCCGCATGCCGATGGAGACGCCGCGGTAGTCCTCCGCCCAGCCCAGGGCCGCCGAGGCCAGGGTCATCGCGAGCACCACCGCGGCCACGGAGCGGTCCACCGGAATCAGGCCGGTCAGCAGACAGGTCCCGTACGTGAGCACGAGCGAGATGGCCACGGCGAGCCCCATGCCCCGCAGAACGGGCTTGGAGTGCGAGGAGCGGTCCGAGGGGATGTCGATGATTCCCCACCGGGTCAGCCACGGCTTCACCGCGAAGGGCAGCACCGCGGAGAGCACGAACGCCAGGAGCAGCGTCCAGGGCGCCAGCCCCAGCAGCATCGACAGTGCGTCCCCGCCCGTCACCGTCCCGGGGTCGGCCATGGACGGCAGCTGCGCGGCACGCGGCAGGACGGCGGCACCCGGCGACAACGCGCCCAGTCCAGACGTGCTCGAGGCCGGTGCGGTCAACGTCGGCACTTCCAGGGCGGGGGTGAGAACGCCCGCGAGCACGGCGCTCATGCCCGCCCCCCCTCGTCGTCCCGGTCACCGGACCCGGCCGTGTGCCGATCAGCGGGCGGCTGCGGGACCCGGCCCGCGCCGTCGTCAACGTGGTCGCCCGCGGCCTCAGTGCTCGCCGGGAACGCCCCGGCGGTGCCGCCGTTCGCACCACGGGGCGTGTCGACCGAGGGGTGCTCGCTCTCGTGACCGTCCTCCCGGGAGGACACGCACCGCGCGGCGCGCGGCACGGAGAAGCTCGTGATCCTGGGCTGGGTGCTCACCACCACCTGGGGGATGGATCCCGTGAACATCATGCCGCCGCGGACCTTCCACACGTGCCGGTCCAGGTTCGCGGGGTCGAGGCGCTCAGCCTTGGCGTGGGAGATCTTGGGGTGGAAGGGGCGCTCGTCCGTCTCCCCCGTGCCGATCAGGTCCTCGTGCAGCTTCTCGCCGTGACGCAGGCCGGTGATCTCGATGGCGATGTCCTCCCGCCCGGACATGGCCCGCAGCCGCTGGGCGATGTCCATGATCCGCACGGGCTCCCCCATGTCCAGGATCAGCACCTCTCCCCCGCGGGCAATCGCACCGGCCTGGATCACGAGCTGACAGGCCTCCGGAATGGTCATGAAGTAGCGCGTGGCGTCCGGGTGGGTCACGGTGATCGGCCCGCCCTGGCGGATCTGCTCCGCGAACAGGGGAAGCATGGAGCCGCGGGAGCCGAAGACGTTGCCGAAGCGCACGGACGCGTAGCGCCTGCCGGTCTGCTCGCCCATCCAGGCTGTGAGCTTCTCGGCCACCCGCTTGGAGTGGCCCAGTGCGGTGGTGGGGTTGGCGGCCTTGTCCGTGGAGACGTTCACGAAGACGTCCACGTCCACCGATGCGGCCGCCTCGAGCACGTGCAGGGAACCCATGACGTTGGTCTTCCACGCCTCGTCCGGGTACTGCTCCAGGAGGGAGACGTGCTTCAGCGCGGCGGCGTGGAACACGACCTGCGGCCTGCGCTCCTGGAACACCCGGGTCAGGGCCTCCCCGTCCCGGATGTCGCACAGCACGGTGTCCTTGCCGTCCAGCAGCCCTCGGCCGGTGATGGAGATCTGGGTGGTCTGCAGCCCGGTCTCGTCCCGGTCCACCATGATCAGCTCCGAGGGCTCGAAGCCCACCAGCTGGCGGCACAGCTCGGAGCCGATGGACCCGCCCGCGCCGGTGACGAGCACCCGCTTGCCGGTCACGTAGCCGGCGATGGCGTCCACGTGGATGTCCACGGGCCGCCGGCCGATCAGGTCCTCCATGGAGATGTCGCGCAGGTCCATCCCCTGGTTCCCGCCGGCGAGCATCTCGCTCAGCGGGGGCACGGTCATCACGCGCGTGCCGGTGCCCTCCACGGCCTCGGACACACGCTGCATCGCGCGAGGATCCGCGTCCGCGAGCGCAACGATCAGCACACCCGCGCGTGTGTGCTCGAGGACCGAGGCGGCGTCGTGCAGCGTGCCCATGACGGGGACGGAGGAGATGCGCAGGTGCTTCTTGGCCGGGTCGTCGTCGAGCAGGGCCACCGGCAGGAAGCCCGATGCCGGGTCCTGCATCATGCGGTGCACCAGGAACGTGCCCAGGGCGCCGGCCCCGAAGATCACCACGTGCTGGGCCTCGTCCCCGGGTTTGGCGGTGGACTCCTGGTACATCCGCTTCAGGTAGCGGAACGCGGCCATGAGCAGGCACGCGAAGGGGAACGCGATGAAGCCCAGCGAGCGCGGCACCCACAGGGTCACGCCGAAGACGAGCAGGACGCCCTCGAGCAGCGCCGTCACGATGACGGTCACGACCACCAGGAGCTTGGCCTCCTCGAAGCTGCCGAAGGAGTACCGGCCCTTGTAGAGGGCGAAGGAGAAGCCCACGAGCAGCTGCAGCACCACGGCCACGACGCACGCGACCACGACACCGCCCACGGAGACGAGCTCGGTGTTCATCTCGAACCGGAGCAGGACGGCCACCCACAGCGCCACGATCCACGCGACGGAATCCAGGATCATCTGGATCCACAGCCACGCGACGGGTTTCTCGCCTCGGGTGGTGGGGCTCGGGGGGTTGGGCATGTGAGCGTAGTCCTTTCGGGCGCGCGGATCAGCCGTTGCGGCGACCCACCATGAGCCGGTAGGCGGCCTCCCGCACCCGGACGGGCACGAACCGGTAGCCGCCGCGCACCATGACGTTCGTTGCCCATTGTAGGAACCCCACGTGGCCCAGCGCCCGCAACCGGGCCTGGAGCGCGAGTTCCGCCCTGAGCACCCTGTAGCCGCCGCGGCGTTCGTAGGAGCCAGCGGAGACCCGGTACCCCACGAGCGGCTCGGCCACGTTGCGCACGTCCGCGCCCGCGTGGAGCATGCGCGCCCACAGCCAGTAGTCCTCGGCCATCGGCGCGTCCTCGTAGCCGCCCACGCGCTCCACGGCGCTGCGGCGCAGCACCACGGTGGGGTGCGAGATTGGGTTGCGGCGCCTGCTCACCGCCAGGATGCGCTGCGCCCCCACGGGTGCCGCGCGCAGGGCCAGGGGTGTGCCCTCGTCGTCGCCGATCTCGTGCATCGACGCCCCCACGAGGTCCGCGCCGGCCTCGATCAGCGGAAGCTGCAGCTCGAAGCGGCGGGGGTAGGCGACGTCGTCCGCGTCCGCGCGCGCGACGACGTCGTACGAGCAGCTGGGCAGGGCCGTGCGCAGCGCGTGGGCGAGCCCGCGGTTCTCGGGAATGCGCACGAGGCGCACGGGAACCGGGGAGTCGCGCACGAGACGCTCGAGCTCGGCGTCGAGCTCAGGCGGCACGGGACCGTCCTGGACGACCACGACGTCGGCGGGGGCCCGGGTCTGCTCCACCGTGTTGGACTCGACCGCCCGGTGCAGGCGCTCGGGCGTGTCCCCCGCGTAGACGGGCAGCAGGAGGGAGAAGCGGGCGGGCAGCTCGGGCGGGGTCAGCGGCTCAGCGAGGGCCACCGAAACCACGTCCGCGTATGCCGTTGCCGTAGAGCCGGGCCCACGTGAGCAGGCCCGTGAGGTCACGGTTCTTGAGGTAGTGCGCCGGGTAGCCGATCACGTCCGCGCCCAGCTGCACCACCCGCTTGTAGCGCCACGAGACGTAGCCGCGGTTGCGGAAGAAGTGCCGCTGCTTGAACTCCCCCGGCGGGATCAGCACCTGCAGGCGGCCCGGGATCACCACGTGCTCCTCGTCCCAGCCCGGCGGGTGGGACACGGCCGTGGTGGTCACGGTGCCGAACGGCAGCCCGCTCTTGCGCAGCCGCACCAGGAAGTCCACCTCGTCACCACGCAAGAAGAGCTTCAGGTCCGGCAGGCCCACGCGGAAGAAGACGGACTCGTCCATGAGGGCGCCGTTGAAGAAGTTGGCGTACGAGTCGATGAAGCCCAGCGGGACCAGGTCCTCGCGCCGGTGCGTGATCCCGCCGTCGAGGCGGAACGGGAAGGAGAGGAGGTCGTGGTCCTGCGGTGCCACGATCAGCGGCGAGACCACGGCGAGGCCGCGCTCGCGGGCGGCGGTGCGCAGGACGCGCAGGCAGTCGGGGTCCTCCGGGTGGGCGTCGTCGTCCATGAGCCAGACCTGGTCCGCCCCGCTGGCCAGGGCCGTGAGGATCGCCAGGGAGAAGCCGCCGGCACCTCCCAGGTTCGCCACGGAGCGGCGGTAGTGCAGCTTGAAGGCCCCCGCGATCTGCTCGCGCAGGGCGGCCTCGTCCAGTGCGGTGCGTCCGGCGTCCACGAGACACAGGCTCGCCACGGGATCAGTCTGCGAGCGCAGCTCGTCGATCAGGGCCGCCACGTCCCGCGGCCTGTCCTGCGTGACGCAGGCAACGCTCACGATGGGGTTCGTGGGCGCCACGGCCCTCGGGTCGGTTTCCGTCATGACGCCCCCGGCGATCTGGTCGTGTGGTGGTCCGAGCTGCTCGGCCGGTCTCCTCGCCACGGCGGGCGGACGCGGTGCGGGCCGGAGCCCGGCGAACTCCCGGAGTCTATCAACGCCCACCTTGGTGCCCGCTCGACGTCGCCCGGGAGCCCGCTGCTGGTGCGCGCCAGGCCCCCTCCGCTCCCGGCGCTACCGTACGATGGGAGGACCATCACGGGAGGAGACACACAGTGACGGCTCACAGCTGGCGCGTCCTCGGAGCAACGGGCTTCATCGGCACCGCCATCACCACGGCCCTGCGGGCGCGTGACATCCCGGTCACCCCGGTGGCCACACCCCGCCTGGCCTCTCCGGCGACCACCGTCCACCACCTCATCGAGCACGCGCACCGGCTGGAGTCCGTGATCGACTACCTGGCCGAGTCCTTCGCGGGCGCCGACACCGTCGTCAACGCCGCGGGCCTCGCCGCACCGGACCAGACCCACCAGCAGTCGCTGACCGGTGCCAACGCCCTGCTCCCGGTGCTCGTGGCACTCGCTGCACACCGCACCGGTGTGCGCCGGGTGATCCACATGAGCTCGGCGTCGGTGCAGGCGGACGCCCCCGTGCTCGACGAGTCCATCCGCACGGCGCCGTTCTCCCCCTACTCGTTCTCGAAGGCCCTCGGGGAGTCCGCGCTGTACCGGCTGCACTCGCAGTGGAGCGAGGAGCCTAGCGCCCCGGAGCTCACCGTGATCCGGGCGACCTCCGTGATGGGCACCGCCCGCCGGACCACGCGCATGCTGGCCCGCTTCGCGTCCTCACCGCTGAGCTCGGTGGCTGGCGACGGCACCGCCCCCACGCCCGTGACCTCGGTGACCGCACTCGCGCAGTTCACCGCCTCCGTGGGCGAGTTCCCGGGCGTGCTTCCGCCCGTGATCCTGCAGCCCTGGGAGGGCGCGACCACCGGGTCCGTGCTGCGCGACGCCGGCAGGCGCCACCCCCTGAACCTCCCGCCGCTGCTGTGCCGCGCGGTGATCGCGTGCGCCCGCTTCGGCTCCGGCGTGGTGGGCCACCGCTACGCGGGGCTCATCCGCCGCCTCGAGGTCACCTGGTTCGGCCAGCGGCAGGTCCCCGGGTGGGCCCACGAGCACGGCGTGATCCCGCAGCCCCACGTCCAGGAGATCCTGCGCGAGGCGCACCTCGCGCTCGGACGCTGACCCCTTCCGAGAAAGAGCCCGCCCCCTCTCAGCGCACCAGCGTTGCGTGAGGGCGGGCTCTTCCGCATAGTCCCGGGGTTCACTCCCCCACGAGGCGTTCGGCGTCCGCCATGCTCAGGGCACTCGTGCCGTCCCACCGGGGTTCGGGACGCACGCGGCGGTCCCTGCCCTGGTCGACGGCGCTCTCCGGTGTGGGCGCGCCGTCCTGCACCAACGCGGTGATGAGCTCCTCGTCCGAGACGTCGGACGCGTCCCGGGTCGCGGGGGTCCGCGGAACCCCGTGGGCCGCCGGGGATTCCGGCGCGACGTCGCCGCCGTCCGTCTCGCGCGCCAGATCAGTCGCCCCGGCCTCGGACCTAGCGTCCGGTGTCTCGGCCGTACCGGGCGAGGCCGACGACGACGACGCGCCCGCGGTGGTCTGCGCCGAGGCGCCGGCCACCGTGGCCGCCGCAGCTGTGGCGTTCGCGGTGCCCGTTGCGTCCGGGCTGCCCGTGCTGCCGCCGGTACTCACCCCGTCCGCGCTGCCCG